>NZ_JBLYZI010000134.1:0-11760 GCF_057680865.1 Endozoicomonas sp. Z74 | reverse complement strand
CCGGATAAAAATAATCATGGTGCGCCTGTTTGGTGATAAGAAATCATTTGTGGAAGATGGGAAGTTGGTTGAGGTATATCGGTTCAGGAAAAAAGAGTATTTGATCAACTACCGGTAAGCCGGTTTATCGGTATCAAGAATGGAGAAATACAGAATGGCAACATGGCGGCAGCTGATCGAAGAAGCATTGCAGGGCGATGAATTGATCGCTTGTACTTTGACCGATGAGGAAATGGATGAAGCATTTTTTGATGAAATAGGTAGGGTGAATGGCAAGCTTTTTTATGCCTGAACGTAAAGATGCTGTAAACAATCCCTAGGGTTCCCTAGGGATTGCCATTTGACAGCCCCCTAGACCCCCCCTGTTAGAAATTCCCCTGAAACGCAAAAAAAAATCTTTTTTCAATCTGCGAGGGGGAACCCATGTTTAACAAGTTGAGTGACTGGAAATTTGTGGGCGCGGTGGCCGTGGTGGCGCTGGTGACCATTTACGCCAACAACAAAAGCCAGACTGTGAAAAAAATCACTGGCTCAAACTAGGAGGGCTGAATAATGTCTTTTGTTCGTCCTCTGAGATTGCCGAACGTCTCTAACGTTGGCGCGGGTCAAACGGCGACCGTTGGCCTGCCTGTGGGTCTGATGACCTATGAATCCATCAACCTGAAACTGACGGATATTGCTAAGGATAAGGTATCCAATCTGGATATTCTGGCCAACGGCAAGCCGATTCAGTCCTATAAAACCGTGGCCGATCTGGAAGCCATTTCCAGTTATTACGGTTATCACATCGAAGACGATGAGGTGGAAATCCCGTTTTTCCGGGAGCATTTCACCAGTGCCAAAGAAGGGCGGATGTTTAACCTGGGCGTGGCCGATCTGAACACGGCGGAAGTGCGTTTTGATCTGGGGGCGGTCACCGGTTCGCCAGCGGTTCAGGCCATGGCGCCACGGTATACCCACGTGGACGACAACGGCCAGCTGAACCAAAAAGCCAACAGCATTGGTGCCATTACCAAAATCCGGCACTTTACCCATGCGACCAGCGTAGCCGGGCGGTATGAAATTTCCGACCTGCCAAAAGAATGGTTCCTTCAGGCGTTGCACCTGAAAAGCGCGGCCGTATCAGACGTCAAGCTGGAAATCAACGGTCAGGTGGTCTGGGAAATGACCCGCGAGCGAATGCAGGCATTTCTCAAGCGCAAGGGGCGCAATCCTCAGAGCGGCTGGTATCACCTGGACTGGATGACCACCAATGAAGTCGGTAACCAGTTGGCCATTGAAAACGTCTATGACCTGCGTCTGATTCTGGAAATGGACAGTCCTGACACAGTTATCCTGTATCCGGAATACTGGAGCGGCATCGGGGGGATTTAAGAATGGCGGGGCTATTTGATTATCTGGAATTGGCGGTGGATGGCTACGTAACAACGGAAACCAACAAGGCCAAATACAGTACCGATGCCTATAAACAGGGGGTCGCTCAAGGGGCGGCCATTTCTGAGGCTGAGAAGGTGTCTCAAACCGTGGAAACCAACGACGTGACCGACGCCAGTCGAAGCCCCGGCGGTTTTCTGGATGGTATTGACCGGCGTTGGTTGTATGCAGGCGGCGCAATGGTGCTGGCGTTCATTGGCTTCAAAGCCCTGAAAAAGTAGGGGGCGGTATGTTGAGTGCGCTTTCTATGGGGGGTGAAGCGGCCAAAGGGGCAAAGGGCGGCAGTGCAGGGCCTTCCAGCGCGAAAGGCGCGTCCAGTTCCGGGGCGATTAATTTCGGCGCGGTGAATTTTGGCAGCAGCAGCACCAACGACACCATTATCAAAGTGGCAATTGTGGCAGTGGTGGCGCTATGGCTGATCAGGAAAAAATGATTTTTGAGCGGCAAAAGCGGCTAACCGGCAGTGCCTGTCGTGCCCTGAAACCTGCAATGTATGGAACGGATTATGCCGATGACGTGGCAACCGGGCGGGTGGAACTCTGGAGGGTTAACGGGGGGCGGCTCTGGCTGATTACCCGGATTGAGCGGAAAACCCTACATGTGGAATGCGCAGCGGGTCAGGGGTTGGTGATGGCGTGTATCTATTTGCTGGCAGCAGCCCGTCAGCAGGGAATAAGGCGTTTTCAGTTTCACACATTCAAGCCTTCACTGGGTCGGTTGATGCAACGGTATTTTCCGGTGTTTCAGTGTGTCCAGGTGAATGAGCGGGGCGGCCGGATTTATCGGGCAGAGGTGGCGTAATGGGTGGCGGTAAGTCAGGCAGCAGCAGCGAAAACAAAACAACCAATACCAGTAGCCAGGTGTCGTTGGATGGTGATAACACCGGGTTGATTCTGTCCAATGTCAGCGGTTCCACCATTGAAGTGACCGACCGGGGAGCCATTGAAGCGGCGTTCACGCTGGCGGGGGAAACGTTGGAAATGAGTTACAACCAGCAGACCAGAAGCTATGAGGCCATAGAGGACAATCTGGCGCAATCGCTCGCGTTTGTTGAAACCCAGAATTTACCGGACAACGGCCAGGCCGAACGGCTGATCAAACCCTTGATCTATGGATCGGCAGCGGTGGCCGTGGCCTATCTGGCACTCAGGAGATAAACGATGATTCAGCAGGGTTTTAATATTTCATCCCTGAACGTTCGGGTGAAAGAAGGCCAGGAAGAAAATCTGAAAATTTCGGCGCGGCTGGTCTATGTCCAGTCCGCCAATATGTCCTTCAGGATTGCCACGGACGCGGGTTCCCGCTCCGATATGATCGCAGGGCGAAAGCTACAGCTGGGTGAACAGACCACCAACCTGAGAGTCATCAATACCGGTTCGGGCGATCTGGTAGCCACGCTGGTTTATGGCTGGGGGGATATTGAGGATTCAGCGGTAACCGGTGAAGTGTCTGTCAAAAATGCGCAGTCATTAAATCCCATGGCGCCGGCTCAACTCACTGACAATCAAACATTCACCATTCCCGCCAACAACGCGCGGCAGAAACTCACGCTCTACGCGGATTCAGGTAATACCGGCAAGGTGTGGTTAGCTGATGCCAAAAATAAAGGTTTGCCGCTCCTGGGCGGTCATGCTCACGACATCACCGAGTTTTCCGGGGCGGTTGAATTGTGCGGCGATGGGGCAGGGATGCAGACGGTTTATCTGATGGAGGTCAACGAATGAAGTTGATGGATGTTCAATGGCCGTTGATCGTGGGTAAGCCGCCTCTGGATTATGCCCTGTTGGATTTTGGGACGGTTTCAAAAAATAGCCGTTATTTGCAATCGAACCCGTTCGGGGCGGGTGCTCCGTTTCTGGCGGTGGCCGAGGTGTATATCGGCAACAAGTGGTTTGATGCCTCGTTTTATTGTCAGATCAGTGCCGGGGACGGTTTCGGCACTCGCGCGGGAGCGGATCAGGGGTTCGTCGATGTGGTGGTACAGACGGGAGCATCGGCGGTGGTTGGGCTGGCGTTACGTGGTGGGAATACCGGTAACTATACATCGACAGCCACATCGGCTCCCTGTCGGGTTCACGTCTGGAGGGTTGGCGCATGAAAACCTATGCCAAACCGGGCGAAAGCTTCCAGCAGATCGGCGGCACCTGTCCAGCGGATTTTATCGAAATGAACACCTCCAGGCCGGGTGATTTCTACACGGCTGCGGAGTCGGGCGACTGGATCAAAGACGACCGGGCAGAATTCAAAGCCTCCAGGCCGGACGCGGTGGCCAGTATCCGTGTCACTGTTGATGGGATGGAATTCGACGGGGATGAAACCAGCCAGGGCAGAATGTCCCGCGCCATTATTGCCAGTCTCAGTGATGATGAAACTATTGTCTGGGCGCTGGCGGATAACACACCGGCAGAAGTGACCGTCAGCCAGCTAAAACAGGCGCTCAGACTGGCAGGTCAGGAACAGGCGCGGCTATGGATACCGGAACAAAAATAATTTTAATGGCACTGGTGGCAGGGGGGCTACTGATGTTCAGCAGACAAACCGATCAGCCGCGAGGCATTCGCAATAACAATCCGGGCAACATTCGCCACGGGGATAACTGGCAGGGCATGGCCGATATTCAGCGGGATAGCAGTTTTGTGACGTTTATCCAGCCGGAATACGGTATACGGGCAATGGCGAAAATATTGCAGAGTTACCGGCGGCGCGGTGTCGATACCGTGGAGGAAATTATCAGCACCTGGGCGCCACCCACGGAAAACAATACGTTGGCTTACGTCAGTCACGTGGCTAAAAAACTGGGAGTCAGCCCGGATACACCCATTGAACAGCGGGATTACCCGGAACTGATCGCGGCCATTATTCACCATGAAAACGGACAACAGCCCTATCCCCATTCGGTGATCAGTGCAGGGGTGGCCATGGCATGAGCGTACTGAACAATAAGCAGTTTTTTACCCTGTTGGCCATCGGGGCGGCAGGGGCATATGTCCTCTATCAGGGCGCAGAAAAAACCGCCGCCGCCATTAACCCGGTCAGCCAGGACAACATATTCAACCAGGGCGCTAACGCTCTCGGGGAAGCGATTACCGGCAACCCCAATGCAACCGGGAATTTGTTTGACCATATCTACGGGGGGCTGGATCTGATCAACCCATGGGCGCCGGACTACCGGAAACAACACGCGAAGCGGGTGTGGGGGCTGGAATGAAGGAGTTGATTGTGCAGGGAAAGCAGCAAGGGCCGGTTTATTTATTGTTGATTTTGCTGCTGGGTGGCAGTGGCCTGAACTTGAATAAGACCGGCAGTGTGGACGTAAAAATGGATGATTTGCAGGATGGAATTAATGACCTGAAATCATGGCGGACGGTGGCTGAATACCGGATAACGGAACTGGAAAAGGGAGAGTGAGTCATGGCTAAACGAACCGTGAGTAAAAAAGTAGGAACCAAGGGAAAAGGCAAGCTGAAGAAGGGATACCGCTACAAAAAAGGCGGCGGTATCGTGAAGGCCAAAAAGAAAAAATAGGACGCTCGCCAAAGTCCAGCCGGGGTTATCCCGGCTTTTTTTTGCTCTTCAGTTGTCGGATTTCTTCAATGAGTGCAGCGTTCTGTTGCTCCAGGTCGTGCAGCAGTGACATATAAAACCCAATGTCGCACAGCTGGTGCTGGTCAATCCGTTGGCCGGTGGGTGTTTGCAGGCCATGGGGCGTGATTCGAAAATCAGCCCAACCCGGCAGCGGGAGCAGGCCGAAGACTTTTAACATAATCAGGTCATGACAGGCGGGTTCAATGGGGTGCCCTTTGATCCAGCGCCGAACCGTGTTAGGGCATCGGTGGCACAGCTGTGCTGCGTCTTCCGGGCTCAGGAACCATTCCAGGTGCTCGTATCGGGTGCGGGTTTGCAAGTGGAGCTGACCGTTTTTAGATGTATTTTTCATATCCATTCTACTTCTTATTGTCTAACGGTTATGAAAACGGGCAATCGAAACTGCATAAATATTCATTCCTGCGAATACCAAGCCGGTCTATACCCGTTCCCAGAACCAGAATAAACCGGTATTAGCCGTTTGAATATAGGCGGTATTGCCGATGTTTGCTGGGGTTTTGGTAGGGTGGGCTGGGGTGGTATTGCCTGACTGAATGAATATTCACTATTGGGGGAAAATGGGTATTTTATTTAACATAATATATATTATGCGCGGTTGGAATGAATATTAATCAGTCACCTGATCCTGATAGATTCTGCCTATGTTGTACCGAGAGCACGCCATTACTATTTGTCAAGCCGCGCCCGTTTGCCGGGCTGGCCGAAACCGCCTGGAAGGTGCGGCTTCTATAACTATAAATAGCAATGGAGTTGTAAGGTAATGCGTAAAAAGTCTAAGAAAACCACCTTCACCACCGCCGACGTGGAAATAACCACCACGTTATGTCCCATCAACCGCATCTGTATCCGGGTTATCACCCGCTATGGTGCCCGTAGCCAGCCGTGCACCGTGGCCGAGGCTGCTCAGGCGTGCCACCGATCCGAGGCCACCATCCGTCGTTGGGCTCGCAACCGGCGCATCAGTGACCCTGGCTGCGCACTGCTGCTGGCCATCATTATTGTAAAAGTCTTGCCCTGGCAGGGCTTTGAGGGGTTCCACCTGAACGCCGACGGGCAACTGATCGACACCAACGGACGCCGACACACGCTGGCCAGCATTCAGGAGGCAGGACGATTTATGACCGAGAACACCCGGCTTCGGGCACTGGTGCGCGGACTGGAAGACGAACTCACCGCCATTCAGGAGGAACAGCAACGGGAGCGGGAAAACACAGCTCAACAGCCGCTTGAAGCAGAGGATTATGTTAAACCCCGGTTACGCCTGGTGAAGTAACCCCATAAAAAAAAGACCGGCTTCAGGGACGAAACCGGCCAACACGGCGCTTTGGCGAGCGATTCTTTATTTTTTCTTTTTGGCCTTCACGATACCCCCGCCTTTTTTGTAACGGTATCCCTTCTTCAGCTTGCCTTTTCCCTTGGTTCCTACTTTTTTACTCACGGTTCGTTTAGCCATGATCATTCCCCTTTTTCCAATTCCGTTATCCGGTATTCAGCCACTATCCGCCATGATTTCAGGTCATTAATTCCATCCTGTAAATCATCCATTTTTACGTCCACACTGCCGGTCTTATTCAAGTTCAGGCCACTGCCACCCAGCAGCAAAATCAACAATAAATAAACCGGCCCTTGCTGCTTTCCCTGCACAATTAACTCCTTCATTCCAGCCCCCACACCTGCTTCGCGTATTGTTTCCGATAATCCGGGGCCCATGGGTTGATTAAATCCAGCCCCCCATAGATATGGTCAAACAGGTTGCCCGTGGCGTTAGGATCACCGGTAATCGCCTCCCCGAGTGCGTTTGCGCCCTGGTTAAAAATATTGTCTTGGCTGACCGGGTTTATGGCCGCTGCCGTTTTTTCCGCGCCCTGATAGAGCACGTAAGCCCCCGCCGCACCAATGGCTAGCAGGGTAAAAAACTGTTTGTTGTTTAATACGCTCATGCCCATGATATCCCTTCACGGATTAGATCAAGGCTATAAGGCTGCACCCCGTTTTCGTGCAGTGTCATAGCTGCCATTAATTGCGGGTAATGCCGTTCTTCAATCACCGACCACGGATTAAGCCCCAATTTATCACCAACATGCTTTATATAACTCGCCGTGTCGTTCTTATCTTCCTTAGGAGCCCAGGCGTTTAGAATATCCGCAAGCGTTTCCACACCGCGCCGACGATAACTAAATAGAATCCGCGCACCCGCCCTGAATCCGTACCGAGGATCAGTGAATTCTTCAAAGCTTTTATCGTCATCGGTTAATCGTTCGCCTTCCCAGTCATAATCTACCCGCTGATCCTCACGAATATTCAAGGGATTGTGATTACGGATGCCTCGCGGTTGATCCGCGAGCATTGTTGTCTTTCTGCTGAACATCAGTAGCCCCCCTGCCACCAGTGCCATTAAAATTATTTTTGTTCCGGTATCCATAGCCGCGCCTGCTCCTGCAAGGCCGCCCGTAATGCCTGCCTCAACTGCCCCACCGTGACACTGACCTCTCTGTTATCTGCCAGCACCCATAAATCAACGATTTCACTGTCACTGGTACTGACCGCAATGGCGCGGGACATTCTGCCCTGGCTGGTTTCGTCCCCGTCGAATTCCATCCCATCAACCGTGACCCGGATACTTGCAACCGCTTCCGGGCGACTGGCTTTAAACTCTGCACGGTCGTCTTTGACCCAATCGCCGGACTCCGCGGCTGTGAAGAAATCGCCCGGCCTTGGGGTGTTCATTTCGATATGATCTGCCGGACACTGGCCGCCGATCTGCTGGAAAGACTCGCCCGGTTTTGCGTAGGTTTTCATGCGCCAACCCTCCAGACGTGAACCCGACAGGGAGCCGATGTGGCTGTCGATGTATAGTTACCGGTATTCCCACCACGTAACGCCAGCCCAACCACCGCCGATGCTCCCGTCTGTACCACCACATCGACGAACCCCTGATCCGCTCCCGCGCGAGTGCCGAAACCGTCCCCGGCACTGATCTGACAATAAAACGAGGCATCAAACCACTTATTGCCGATATACACCTCGGCCACCGCCAGAAACGGAACACCCGCCCCGAACGGGTTCGATTGCAAATAACGGCTATTTTTTGAAACCGTCCCAAAATCCAACAGGGCATAATCCAGAGGCGGCTTACCCACGATCAACGGCCATTGAACATCCATCAACTTCATTCGTTGACCTCCATCAAATAGACAACCTGTGTCCCTGCCCCATCGCCGCACAATTCCACAGCACCGGAAAACTCCGTTATATCGTGAGCATGACCGCCCAGGAGCGGCAGCCCCAGATTTTTAGCCCCGGCTAGCCACACCTTGCCGGTATTGCCTGAATCGGCATACAGGGTTAATTTCTGCCGCGCGTTATTGGCTGGAATGGTGAATGTTTGATTGTTGGTGAGCTGAGCCGGTGCCATGGGGTTTAATGACTGCGCATTTTTGACAGACACTTCCCCGGTTACCGCGGAGTCTTCAATATCCCCCTCCCCGTAAACGATGGTAGCCACCAGTTCACCCGGCCCCGTATTGGCGATTCTGAGGTTATTGGTCCCAACGCCCAGCTTGATCTTGCGACCGGCAATCATATCCGCCCGTGAACCGGCATCGGTTGACACCTTGAATGGCATGTTGGCGGACTGGACATAACACAACCGCCCGGACACCTGTAAATTTTCTTCTTTACCTTCTTTCACCCGTACGCTGAGGGATTGAATGTTAAAACCTTGCTGAATCATTGCTGTTTATCTCCTGAGCGCCAGATAGGCCACCGCCACCACTGCCGATCCATAGATCAAGGGTTTGACCAGCCGTTCGGTCTGGCCGTTGTCCGGCAGGTTTTGAGTTTCCACAAAGGCCAGTGACTGCTTCAGGTTGTCATTGATTGCTTCGTAGGCCTGAGTCTGGTTGTTGTACTGCATTTCCAGCGTTTCCCCGGCCAGCTTAAACGCCGCGTCAATGGCTCCCCGGTCGGTCACTTCAATGGTGGAACCGCTGACGTTTGAGAGCACCAACCCGGTATTATCCCCGCCTAATGAAACCTGGCTGCTTGTATTGTGCGTTGTGTTGCTGCTACTGCTTGAACTGGAACCGCCGCCCATCAGATCACCATCCTGTATATGCGTTCGCCCGTTTCCCGGCCTTCAATGAATTGAAACCCGGAAAAATGGCGCTGAATCAATCGGGCAAAAGCCGGTTGAAAGGTATGAAACCGAATGCATTTCAGCCCCTGGCGCTTTGCCGCGGCCAGCAGATAGATACAGGCCATAATCAGACCCCGACCCGCTGCACAACAAACCACCAGTTCCCCGGACTCAATTCGGGTAATCAACCACAGACGACCGCCGCCCACTTTCCAGAGTTCCGCCTGCCCGGTTTCGATTTCTGCCCGGTAGTCGTGGCCGCAAAAGGTGGATTTCAGGGCACGACAGGCCGACCCGGTAAGCCGTCGCTGTCGCTCAAAGGTCAGCGCTATTTTTTCTTTTTGAGAAACCATATCGCCACCGCTGCAATCACTGCCACTTTGATGATGGTGTCGTTCGTGCTACTGCCAAACGTCACCGCCCCAAAATTGATTGCTCCAGAATTGGACGACCCCTGAGCACTGGAAGGGCCAGCACTGCCGCCCTTCGCCCCCTGAGCCGCATTAGCCCCCATTGAAAGCGCACTCAACATACCGCCCCCTATTTTTTCAGGGCTTTAAAGCCGATGAACGCCAGCACCACCGCGCCGCCTGCATACAACCAGCGCCGATCAATACCGCCTAACAGCCCTGGCGGCGTCTTATCGGTCACGTCCACCGCGTCAACCGTCTGGGAAACCTTCTCGGCTTCCTGCATCGCGGCTAACTGGCTTTGCCCCTGCCTGTAGGCGTCCATGCTGTATTGAGCTTTGCTGTTCTCCACTTCTGCATAGGTGTCCAACGTGGCTTCAAAGTAGTCAAAAAGGGAGGCCATTAGATACCTCCCAGCCCTGACCAGTATTCAGGGTAAATGGTCAGTGTGTCGGTTTCGGACATATCCAGAATCAGACGGAAGTCATACACACCTTCAACGGCCAACTGATTACCGATTTCGTTGGTCAACATCCAGTCCAGGTGATACCACCCGTCTTGTGGGTTCCGACCTTTCCTTTTGAGATAGGCTTTCATCCGCTCGGTGGTCATTTCCCAAACAACCTGACTGTTAATCTCCAGCTTCACACCAGCAATGCTGTTGGTCTTTTCGCCCTTCAGGTGCAAGGCCTGCAAGAACATTTCCTTGGGGATATCGGAGATTTCCAACCGGCCAACGGTTGGAGCCGCGTGGGTAAAGTGGCGGATTTTGGTAATAGCACCAATGCCATTAGCCTTGGTGACCGGGTTACCGCCCCTGTCCATGTGCGCATACTGGGTTCCCAGCGCTTCCACTGCTGGCGAACCGGTAACCGCGCCGATATCAAAGCGGATTTGCGCGGTTGAAAGATCGGCCACCCCGAGGTTAAACATTCTGGCTTGCGCCGCCTGGGTGAAATGCTCACGGAAAAACGGCAATTCAATTTCACCGTCTTCAATGTGATACCCGTAATAACCGCTGATGGCCTCCAAATGAGCCACAGTCTTATAACTGTGAATCGGCTTAGTGTTGGCCATGACATCAATATTGGTCACTTTGGACTTTTCAATGTCGGTCAGCTTCAGATTCACTGACTCATAGGTGAACTGACCCACGGGTAAACCGATGGTGGCTGTCTGTCCGGCACCAACATTGGACACATTGGGCAGACGTAGAGGACGAGAAAGCGACATTTTCAGCCCTCCTTAGTTAGAACCGGTGATTTTCTTCACGGTCTGGCTTTTGTTGTTCAGGTAAATTGTCGCCAGTGCGACCACCAGAACCGGCGCAATAAATTTTGGATCAGTGAGTTTGCTAAACATGGTTTCCCCTCGCAGATTGAAAAAAGTTTTTTTTTTTGCGTTTCAGGGGAATTTCTAACAGGGGGGGGCTAGGGGGCTGTCAAATGGCTATCCCTAGGGTTCCCTAGGGATTCTTTACATGATGTTTACGTTGTAAGGCTTTTTCGATTCAACTCTCGCCTTGGGGAATAAAGTACATCGTCAACCACAATGAACTCTTTTTTTAACCATTGCGTCACTTGTGCCGGCTGCACTCCTTGAGCTACTGCAAATGCTCTTTGAGAGCCGCAAAAAAACTCCCTGATATATTCAGAGAGTTCATAAGCAACCGGCATCAGCTCTTTTTTTCAGACAGCGCCTGTTCCAACGCTTCCTGATAATCAAATTCCGCACCATCTTCAACCAGCAAATCCAGATGAGCCTCTAAATTCTCCTTGTTTATGCCGTACCCCGCTTCCTCAGCAGCTTGATAGGCATAGAGCGCGGCCAGAGCTTCCCGCGATGCATCCGAGGCCATATCATCATTAATGAACGACACCACCCCAGATACACCGTTCAGGTTGTCGAGTGCTGTATGTGCTGCTTTGATACCCATGATGCGTCTCTCTCTGTGTTTGGCCCGGGTCATTCCCAAGCTGTTAGATATAGCATAACACTATACTCTGCAATGTAAAGTGTTTTGCTATATTTTTTCAACTATCCGGTAAACCGGCTTACCGGTAGTTGATCAAATACTCTTTTTTCCTGAACCGATATACCTCAACCAACTTCCCATCTTCCACAAATGATTTCTTATCACCAAACAGGCGCACCATGATTATTTTTATCCGG
>NZ_JBLYZI010000133.1:0-11987 GCF_057680865.1 Endozoicomonas sp. Z74 | reverse complement strand
TGATTAGTATGAATCATAAGGGTTACCTTTTTACGATTTAGATTTCAGTGATTTCACCCTCTATCTAAATCGGTAACCCTTCCCTTTTTTGAAGAGGGAATTGTCAGATCAGATCTGAACTAATGCACGTTATTAACTGTTTTTATTCATCTTTTTGATTAATTCACCCTTCATATACTCTGCAAGCTGTTCAAGCTTCTCGATTTTTTCTTCAAGCTTCTTGTTTTCAACCTCAAGTCGCTTTATCTCCTTTTCACTGCCTGCCTCACGTTGCTTTCTTTTTTGCCTGGAAAGTCTGCTGGCTTTGTTGTTTTTATCTCTTCTTATACGATATTTATCTTCTTTTATTGTATCGCCATCCGTTGTTTCTTGGTTTGTTATATTTTCAGAATCCTCAGAAATCCCGGAATCCGATTTCTGGTCGATGTTTTCTGTTATCGCCTGCGGCTCTTGAGTCACAGATGCTGTGGGTAACGCCAGCGGGCTCTTTACTGGGTTTTGGCCAAAATCAATACATTCTATATCAATAATTTCAGGCGTTGAGGTACCCATTAGAAAGGTACTGGTGTCATTATCCAGACCAGGTAAGTGCAGTAGTTCACTGGTTTCAGTAGATTCTGCTCTTTCGGCCATTGATTCTCTGAATCTTTTGAAACTGAGCACCTCTTCCTGTTCCATATTTCTTTTTCTTGATCGGGTCATTGCTCCTGCTGGGACTGAATCGGTGCTGTTTTCATGATCAGGTTTGTTGACAAGATTGATGCCAGAGTCGTTTGAGGTGACACTGCTGGTTTCAGATGCATCCGTATAGGGCGTATCGACCAGGACTTGTACAGCCTCTTCTAATGAGGTAACACTTTTGAAATCATTTTCTCCAGTGTTGGTTTGAACTTCAGATGTCCCACTGCTATCAGAGTGGGGCATTGCCTTGTCATATGCTTGCTCTGCAGCATTTACTAAAGCCTCCAGGGAAGAGACAGAAGGCGGGAGGGCTTCAAGGAGCTCCATTGGAATAGTGAGTATAAGGTTGCCAGAACTGTCCACATCACTGGTTATTATCGTGGTGGGTGTTTCAGTTATCTCAGAGCCTACTTCTGAATGAATGGTTTCAGAGTGTAGAACAGTTTCAGAATTGCCATATCGAGCTTCAGCTTCTTGGTACAAACGCCACAGATCTGAGCCATCTTCAGTATCGGTTGAATTTTGAATGGCAATGGCGCCTTTATTTGTATTCTCTTTTGTGGAGTTAAGTTCACCCGGAACGATTATCGGAGTAGTTTCGGTTGTTGTGGATACCGACAGGCCATTCCAGTCCGTTTTATCTTGATTATTATGTTCCTGAGTTGAATTTTCCTGAACATCGTTTGATGCAGTTACCGGGGGTACTTGGGGTGTTATTATTGAAGGTTCAGTGATCATTGCTTTCTCCTGGGTTCTACTGGGTGCTATTTATTCACTACCTCCAAAGGATGATTATGGAACCCTTTCGAATACAGGTAAGCCACTGGAGGCAGGAACAACTCATGTTTTTTTCACTTTACTAGTTGACACTACTGTTCCTGGATAGTTCCCCAGGTTTGCAAAAAGGCAGTGGATCTTGACTTTTCTTCAAGGGGAGATGAAGCTCAGTGCTCATAATAAAGGGCCTGAGAGAGCGATAATCTATGGATACTTCAGTCCTGGCTAACAATGCCTTTTATCGACAGCACTGTCAGCTGCTGTGCCAAAGTTACCAGGAGATAACCGGTCGGCAGCTGGTGGCATCAAATAACCCGTTGCCGTTGACCAGTGTCCTGTTTAATGCCCCTTTTGCCCTTGTTTCCCATGGCACTGAGGCTGATCCGGTGTTCAATTTTGCCAACCGCACCGCGCTTTCTCTGTTTGAATTCAGCTGGGAGGATTTTATTTGTCTGCCCTCACGTTGTTCTGCGGAACCGGTTCACCGGGAAGAACGGGAGCGCCTGCTGAAGGAGGTGACTGAGCAGGGTTATATCCGGAACTATTCTGGCATCCGGGTTGCCTCTTCCGGGCAGCGGTTCCGCATAGAGAAGGCGCTGGTCTGGAACCTTATTGATCCGGAAGGTCATTATCATGGTCAGGCGGCCCTGTTTGATCACTGGACATTTCTGTAACCGCTATTCAGAGAGAAAGAGGATGCCTCTGCACCTCATTTTATTGACTAAGGTCGAATGTCCCTTGGTTTGTCCTGAGGGTATTCTGTTTCCAGTTTTTCAGGATGCTATGAGGTGGAGGCGGTTATGTTAGGAGGTGTTGCTGCAGGAACCCAGGTTGTCAGTCAGAAACCACTGCCGAACTCATCGACACAAGGTGTGAGTGGTATTTGTCCTGGTTATATGAAAAAGGTGGAGCGATCATTCAACGAGTTCCAGCATGCAGTTTATGGAGGGGCTTGCCTGTTAGCACGAAGGGTTGCCGAATCACAGTGGTGTCCATTAAAGGGAACCATCCAATATTATCAGCCAAACCCTGTTAAAAAAAGCTCTGAGGTATTGCCGGAGAAGGTTATGCCTGATTCAGCTGTTCTGCTGGTGAATAATCACCATGTGGCGTTATTAATGGGGGGGAGTAGTTCTTTCGATTTAAAGGACCCTGATAATGAAACCTTTCAAGAGCGAGTTTTCAGTTGGTATCCTTCAGAAAATATAGGTGATCGCCCTTTTCAGATAGGTCTTGCTGGTGTGGTGGGAGTTGGCGAAAATCAATTGGCTCAGTACGCCGTAGAAGCTGCAGGACTGGCAAAAACAAGGACAGCTGCGGGCATATTGGGACTAGGGGTTCTTGCCGCCATATATGCCAGCCCAAGGGAAGGAAACCCGGTAAGGCGGTTTCTTGAGCTTCCGATGACCGTTAAGGGTAAAAATCAACTACAACCAAATTCAAGAATGAAAGCGATTCCTCTTAATGGTCTCAATATTGATGCGATGAAAGAAAAGGCGAAAGAAATAAAACAGAATGGACAGTTTTGTTTGACCAATACGAATTGCTCTGAAACCGTTCTGGCGATTATTAAGGCAGGTCTTCCAGAGAACGTCGCTGGTAAAATACGCTCTCCCCGATTATGGGCTACCCCAAAAGATGTGGTTGATGCTGTTCATTCGCTGGCTCAAGAGGGGTGGATATCGGAAGGTGAAGTGGATGAAGAAGGGGATGTCTGGTTTGATGCATAGTAGTCACCCATAAGCACCCATACTGGTTTCCTCTGCAGACGCAGTTGCTTTATAGCCTTTTTGGGGCGTCGTTTTAGTCTATGCTGATCAGGCTTCCACAGAGCATAGAGTGTTTATGAAAAAGCCTGTATTTAATCGGTTGTCCGTCACCCCTCTATCCCCGGCCCTGGGTGCGATGGTTGATGGTTTGGATCTCTCCCTTCCTTTGGCCCCTGCTCTGATGTCTGAGTTGAAGGCTGCATTCAGTCACTATCTGGTACTGTTTTTCCCTGACCAGCCACTCAGTTGTGAGCAGTTTCTCGACTTTGCCCATGTATGGGGAGAAGTGGCTGAGTCCCCTTTCTTTTCACCTGTGGAAGGGTTTCCGGATATCGTCAGTATTCGCAAGGAGCCTGAACACCAGCGGAACATTGGCAGCCGCTGGCATACAGATCATTCTTTTGATGCCTGTCCCCCACGGGCAAGCCTGCTTCAGGCCATCGAACTGCCGGCATTGGGAGGCGATACTCTGTTTACTAATATGCAGCGGGTCTATCAATCTCTTTCGCCAGGCCTGCAGACAAGCTTGAGGCGATTGAATGCGGTTCACTGCAACCGGACATTGATTGAGGCCTCTCAGGACCAGGCGTTTGCAGGGCGGATACGGCCAGGTGGTGAGGGGGTGACCAATGTTCATCCCCTGGTGATCAGGCACCCCGGAACCGGGTTGCCTTCCCTGTTCCTTAACCGGTATTCGATTATTCGTTTTGAGGACTGGACGGAGGAGGAGTCTGCCCCCTTACTGGATTTTCTGATGCAGCAGGCCACCCGGCCGGAATTCACCTGCCGGTATCAGTGGCAGCCCGGTACCGTCGCCATCTGGGATAATCGTGCGACCATGCATTGTGCATTGAATGATTATCCGGGAGAGAGGCGGCTGATGCACCGTATTATTGTGGCCGGGGAAGCGATTGAGCCATACCGGGATGTCGCAGCCTGATGCTGGATTAACAATGGCAGGAAAAGAGGTATAGTAAAGATCCTGTGCAGGTTGAGTTGAGTGCCTGCGGGGAAGTCTGGCGAAAATAAGTTAGAGAGAATAATAATGATAAGTCATCTGGCTGTTTTTTTGCGTACAGCGTTTATGAGAGTCCTGTGTCAATCTATGTTGGCTAGAGGTGCAAACTTACCTGCATACCGATCTGCGTTTCTACTGCTGGCCTGCAGTGCAAGTGGCATTTCCCATGGCACTTGGACTGTTATAGGTGAGGCTGAGAACAGAAGCAAAGGGGAGAGTCGTTCGGCGGTGTTTAACAGCGAAGCCCATCAGATACAGCTCAACCACGAAGGGCAGTCCGTCTGGATGCACATTACCCACAAGGGTGGCGGTATCTTGAAGCAGAGCGATCCTGTAAAAATGACAGTGGATGCCAACCCTACGTATATCCTGGATCCGGGGGAGCTCAGGGCTGTGGAGTCACTACTGGGAAAATCGATTTTTCAGTGGCAACCTTCAACTCTGAGTTTCCAGCTCTGGCACGGGAGTGAAACCGAAGGCTGCGGTTACCTGGAAGAGCTGCTTCAGGGCAAGGCGCTTGATGTTCATTACCAGCTGGCGGGTGAGCAGACGGGGCGCATTGTAGCCAGCCTCAAGGGGGCCCGGGAGGCGATCATTAACGGCTTGGGCCTGAAGCACTGTGGCCGTTAAAAGCACCACCGTTTGTTTCAGCAGTGATCCCGTCCATGTCTTAAAATGAAGCCATGATGTCTGTCCTTCAGGAGTTGGGATCATGAAACGGTTGTTTCTCTGTATGGTGGCAGTGGCTTTGTCTTACGCTGTTTTTGCGGCACTTCCCCCCCAGCACCAGAATCTTAAGGATCTTGAGGTGATGGTGAATTTTGTCAAGTCGCACCCGGTGGTGGCCGCAGAGCTGGAATCCATCAACCTTGAGCAGAAAACCATTTATTTTGGCGATCATTGCCGGGCGGTTTTCACTCGCCAGGCAAAGAAAAGGCCAAAGGGGTGGGTGGGGCCGGCGGAACCGCTGGTGTTCAAAAGTGCTGACTGTGATATAGGTCAGTAGTAGTATGGCCTCAGGGGACAGGGACTTTTTTGATGAGACCGTCCTTGCCGTATTGAAGTCCAGGCCACTGAAAGCCTGAAGTAGAAAAGAAGAGTTTCCATGTCCAAAGTGGTTTATTTTGTGATTGGGGCCGTGTCAGCGGTATTACTGATTCCCTGTCTTCTCGTGATCTTTATGGCTTTGCCTGAAGTGTTTGAGGGTGAAAAGGGGGCATTTCTGTTGTTAACCGTCGCGCTCATTATCGGTTTCATCGCTCTGTTTTTACTGATTATTTCCATTCAAAAAGGGCGGGAGCAGAAAGTCATTGAGATGGAGAACCTTATTCTTCAACGGGTTCAGGGGCGGGGTGGGCTGATAACAGCCACAGAGCTTGCATCTGAAACCAGCATGACATTGACTCAGGCGGCGGATACCCTGGATGCCCTGTTTGTCAGGGGAATTTGCGAGAAGCGTGTGACAGACAGTGCGGTCAATGTTTATGAGTTTCCCGGGGTCATGACCCGCGACGAAAAAGCGGCCTCCCGGAATATTATGGAGTTTCTTCCGGAGTAACGGGGTAGACCGTTGGCAGAAAAATAACCGGCAACCCTCCTTCAAACCACCTATGCTGGCTCCTGACCGTTGTTATCAAGATCAACTGTTATCAAGATCAACGCCAGAGGTTCAGGCAATGGAGCTGGAAGAGGTAAGGTCCAGGCTTGCAGGGCTCAATACGGCCTGTATTGCCGATGCAGATAAAAGGCTCAGGGTGATGGGGCCTGGTTTAAGGCCTTTGCAAACCGGTCTCAAGCTGGTGGGGGTTGCCCATACCGTCATGTGCCACAATGATTTTCTGACAGCGTTCAGAGCGCTGGAAGAGGCTCAGCCCGGTGAAGTCCTGGTGATAGAAACCCAGGGAGGGCGGTCTGCGGTTGCTGGGGAGTTGCTGGTAGCGGAAGCCCGGAGAAAGCGGCTTGCCGGGGTTGTCATTGACGGCGCTTGTCGTGATACCCGGAAAATAGCCACCATGAATTTTCCGGTATATGCCCTTTCGACAACGCCAGTGTCGGGCACCGCAAGGCTTGTGTTTGACACTCAGGTGCCCGTGGAGTGTGCCGGAGTCAGGGTAACGCCGGGAGAGATCGTATTTGGTGATGACGACGGCCTGATAGTGGCCTCTGAGCAACAGATGTCCCGGTTAATCCCCATAGCGGAAGAGATTCAGGCCACCGAAGCCGTGGTGCTGAAAAGGGTTGAAGCCGGTGAACCCCTTCATAGTCTGATGAATTTTGATGAACACTGGGATCGGGTGAAGTCGGGCAGGGACAGTCAGTTGTCTTTCAAACTGTAACTGCCCTGCCATTCATCAAGCTATCAGGCGTTAATGTTGGCAGAATGTGTCAAGCCGGGCCTGAAGTTCTGTTTTTCGGGCTTCATCCACAAAACTGGCCTGAATACTGTTGGCAACCAGCCTGCGAGCCTGGCTCCGGGTCATATTTAATGCACTGGCCAGGGCTGCGAAGTTTTCCGTCATGTATCCCCCGAAATAGGCAGGGTCATCGGAGTTGACCGTGACGCAGACTCCCTGTTCCAGCATACCCAGAATGGAGTGCTCGGACATATCATTGAACACTTTCAGGCGGGTATTGGACAGTGGGCAAACCGTCAAGGGAATGCCTTGCTCGGACAGGTGGGCCATAAGCTTTGGGTCATCCCATGAGCGAACCCCATGGTCAACCCTGGAGACTTGAAGGTCTTCAAGCGCCGTCCACACATAGTCTGCAGGCCCCTCTTCACCAGCATGGGCTACCGTTTTCAGACCCAGCTCTCTGGCTTTGGCAAACACCCGGCTGAATTTTTCCGGAGGGTGCCCCTGTTCTGAGCTGTCCAGTCCCACCGCAGCAATACCTTCGAGATACGGCTCGGCCTGACTGAGGGTTTCAAAGGCTGCCTCTTCACTGAGATGCCGGAGAAAGCAGAGGATTAGCTGGCTGGTGATTCCCAGTTCTTGCTGACCATCCTCCAGGGCCCGGCGAATGCCGCGGAACACCGTACCAAAGGTGATGCCTCTATCCGTATGGCTCTGAGGGTCAAAAAACGGTTCCACATGAGCCACATTCTGCTGGTGGCATTTCTCCAGGTAAGCCCAGGTCAGGTCATAAAAATCCTGTTCCGTCTGCAGAACTGCTGCTCCCTGATAATAAATATCAAGAAAGTCCTGCAGGTTGTTGAAATCATAGGCCTTATGAATCTCGCTGACGGTTTTATAAGGCAGTTGAATATTATTTCTCCGGGCCAGTTTAAACATCAATTCCGGCTCAAGACTGCCTTCCAGGTGCAGGTGAAGCTCCACTTTAGGGAGCTGGTTCAGCCAGTCTACCGTTGGCCTTTGTTGTTGATCCATGGTTTCCCATCCGTTTACCCATTTGTTCAATATTACTACACGGACGTTTGATTTTAATGGTGTCAGGTCAATAGACTTTCTGAACAAGGATAAAGCGATTATATTGGATAAAGAATAACGACAAAAAAATGGATCAGGCTGAAGGAATCGTGTCATGGCAAAGGGAATAAGCCTTGACCCCCATGAAAGGGTAGGGATGGATTGGATAAAAGAGGGGCGTTCATGGTGCCTGCTGTTGCCCCTGTTGTTGACCGGTTGTGGTGATTCCCCGGGAAGAGTGGTTTCTGAGGAGATTCCGGTACTATCCACCACTCCCCGGATTCAGCAAGCCTTTGAAGTCTGTGTGAAAGACACCCGGAGTGAACTCAACAAGGATAATCCAGGGGCTGATGCGGATATACGGGCAGTGATGCACTCAGGAGCTCTGCAGACCTGTGAATCCGCGGTGGTGGTCACCTGCGAAAAAGATCTGGCCAGTGGATCCTGCCAGATTATGCTGGATATCTACCAGCCGTAACACTATGAATTTTGGAAAGGACTTCCTCAATGAATAGAAACGCTCTGTTTTCTCTATCGGCACTGGCGCTGGCCATGATGGTCTTTATTTTCCTGGAGTCAGAATTCTCTCCCTCGGGGTTGGTTGAGCCTGTAGAGCAGGTCGAACGAATCCTTCGCCAGGGAGTCACTTTCTGTGTAGCGTGTCCATAGCAGGCATGCTTTTCAGGTGCCACGGAGAGGCGGATGAAAATTCCAGTTAACAGTGTATTTCAGGAGAGTGATGTACGTGCCATTCAAGCATTTTGTGACCAGCACAATGTTGGGAAGCAGCCTGATGCACTTCTCAAATATAAAGTTGAGAAAAATCATGTGGTATTTCGCAATAAAAACGCCAGTATTTTGTTTGTTGGCCTGAAAGTCGCTGGGCAACTGACCATTTATCCCTTTGAACAAATGCTTCGGTCCCTTGCGGATTATGATATTCAGCCTGTTGAAAGCACGGATCCAAAGTTGTTGCCGGTAAGCAAACCCCATCATAAGAAGAGTGTCAGGGACTCCGGGCATAGACGCAGCCTGGAAAGCCGTTCCAAAGAGGATCATGGAAACACGAAGAGTCCGATTGAGAAGCATGCAGACAAGGCAAGGAACCTTCAGGATAAAGCCGAAGTAGAAGCACCACCGGCTGCAGGCAGGGGATGGTCAAAAAAACAGGTGGAAGCGTCTATGGAGGATTGCCTGTCCCGGTATCGCAATAAAAAAATAGACAAGAGTGATTTCCATTCAATATTGGAACAGTTGCACGCCAGGGCAGCCTTGCTTCCCGAAGGGGCAGGGGTGAAACGCCGGATCGATACTATTGAGAAAATGGTACTGAAGCAGGAAACCGATGGCGTTCATGCACCCTGTTATGGCCAGGCATTGAAATTGATGCGCTTTGCTCTCAGACACTCTTCGACCCTTTTGTTAAACGACACGTTCAGCACCGTCAGTAATCTGGATGCCCTGGCACTCAGCCAGCTGTTGAATGAAACGGCAAGCAGGGCTGCACGCACAAAAATGTGTAAATTGTTTGAATTGGCCCAGCCAACCATTACCTGCATCCGGCCCAGGGATATAGAAAGAGCCTATACAGGGGATGATGAACCTGTTCGGGAAAAGTTATCAGTGCACCATCGGGGGGATCCCTGGCTGGGAGGGAGCCTCTCGAGAAGGAGGCGCAACAGTGACACCAATGGCTTTCACAAAGCAGGGCATATCGTGATGCTGCCAGAGAGCCACCTGAAGGTGGACAGTGGTCAGCCGGATCTCCTGAAAGAACTTGCTCGAGGAGATATCCGGCAGGCAATCTCCAGTGATGACTCCGAAGCCTCTGAAACCGATGAACGGGTGGACAGAGTCAGAAAGACAGTGTACATCGGGGATAAGGCAACACTGAATAAATGGGCCAGCAATGCCATGCATGAACTGGGACACTGGGTTCATGAGCTGGCGGGCAAAACAAAGCCAGAGAATCTTGATATTACCGAGGTCACCATCAGTACAAGAGCCACTGAAAACTGGAAAGAGTGGTTTGCCGATCATTTTCGTATCTGGTTTATTAACCCCAGGGGCCTGAGGGAATGGAACCCCGAGGTGGCTGATTTCATTGAGGCGAATGTAGAAGAGGCGACCCGTTTTCTCAAAAAACAAGCCCGGCTGCAGAGGCTGAGTTAATACCTCTGCCACAGTCTCAAAGAAGGTACTTTCCAGGTGGGCGGGTTTAAATTTGAATCCTGCTCCATCGCCGGGACGCCCAGACCACCATAAAGGTCATCGAGCTGATCAGCCGCTGAACCGTTGGTACGATCCATAACGCCGTCAGACCCAACCCCATCACCGGACCCACCAGCCAGCACAGGGGAAGCAGTATCAACCACTGGGCCACAACTCGGATACAGAGTACGGTTCGGTTGGCGCCAGCTCCCAGCAGTGCCTGGATAAAGACCAGGGAAGGGGCATCCAGTATCAGCCCCAGACCGGTTAATTGCAGGGGAATCGCTCCCATGGCCTGAAGAGCCGGATCATGGAGAAAAAAGGACAAAATCAGCTCCGGCATCAATAGCAGGGGCAGGCTCAGCAATAACAACAAGGCACTGGCCAGATACATCACATCCTGTCCCCACCGCCAGGCTGCTTCCGACTTTCCTGCCCCCAGGCTGCGGCTGACCAGGGTGTTGGCTGCCATCCCGAGACCCAGTCCGGGCAGGATCAGCATCAGGGAAATATTCAGCAGTACATGAACCACCGCCATCTCGGCAATACCCAGTTGAGCGACAATGGCAAACAACACCATCATCCCCAGGGCAAACAGGGTCTGCTGAAGTGAATCCGGAACTGCCAGCGAAACCAGGCGTTTGAAGGCAGGCCAGTCCGACCATTGGTTAAGAAAACCCTGCTGGCGGGCTTGGCGGCTGAGAATGAATAGATTCAGTATGGCCCCAATGTACATGGACAGCAGGGTGCCAAGAGCGGCCCCCTTCACCCCCAGGGCGGGAAAGCCCAAACGACCGTATATCAAAAGATAACTGAGAAGCGCATTACACACGTGAGTCATGATCAACAATTTCAGAAACCCCTTGGGCTCACCGGTGCCATTCCAGAACCCCCGGAAGGACAGGTTCATGGCTGCGGCAGTCAGGGCCATCACCCGAATCTGGAAATACCCGACAGCATCTTCACGGAACGCGGGGGCATTCTGGCTGAACAGTTCCAGTAGCCAGGGTGCCGCCAGCAGCAACAGCACACTCAGAGGTAAAGCAAAGACCAGTGCGATCAACAGACCATGATTCACCGGTGCTGCACACTCTTTGATACGTCCTGCACCAACACGGCGCGCCACCTGAGCCTGAATGGCCGCAGACAGACCGGTCATCAGGGACAGGGCGACAAAATTGGCGTAACTGCCAGCCCCCACTGCCGCCAGGGCATTTTCCCCCAAGGGGCCAACCAGTGCCGCATCCACCAGATTGATGATGCTCTGGGACAACATGGCCAGGATAATGGGGATCCCCAGTTGCAAAATAGTGGCAAGGCGCTGTTTCAAAGGAACTCCCGGGAAGCATAAGAACGGCCTCCGGATTGTAAACGGTGTCGCGGTCTGTTGTCTGTGGGGGATTTGTCCATCGTCCGGAACAACAGGGGGATGAAGAAGGGGAGCTCATGGACTCCGCGAAGCAGTAATGCCTGGAGCTTGTCAGGGAAGTGTCAACCGGGCTGGATCGATGGTACTATTTTGCCAGCTGTAATTGTGGTTCATTGTCGTATAAACAACCATCGCCTGATGACTCCTGAACTGGCCGGGAAGGGCGGTAGCGTATCTGCTGCTTGGCGCTCAGCCGTATCCTGATCAGAAAGTAGGCGTTGTAGGTTTTCCTTATAATAAACGTTGAACGTCGTCTACTTGTTAAATTGTAAGAGAGTGGCCGTTGCTTATACTGTTTTCGATAAAGATTTGGAGAGATTGATTGAAAAGAGGTTAAACAAAACCGATATATTCAGCTTGGGCTATCTTCGTGATATTGAACCCAACAATGTACAGAAACTTGCCGAAGGAGTACGTGAATTTAGACAATGCATTTAGGGTATAGAGATCCATCGATAGTACATAGGCTGAATTTTTTCTGTTAATTCTACTGGATACGTTAAGTGGACATTGAGTGGCCTTGAGTTTGGTGTTCTGTTATTTGAGCTGTAGTAGTTCAGACCTGATCTGACAGTCACCGATTTTTCAGAGGGTGTCTGTCAGGTCAAATTCAGGCTACAAATTTTTCCTTCCAGATCTCTTTGCCATCTATCAGAGTTTCCATTGGCGTTCTT
>NZ_JBLYZI010000132.1:0-12098 GCF_057680865.1 Endozoicomonas sp. Z74 | reverse complement strand
CATTTTTGCCAGAAAGCGCTCTTTGCGGGTGGTTCTGCGTTTATGGACAAACTCACTGTCTGCGAAACTAAGCTGGCTCATGGACAGAAACTCAAGCTGGAAGCGATGGGAGTATTATCTCATGGCTGGGGACTTAATCGCACCTTCCCTAGTCATTGTTAGTTTTCTCATGATTCGGGTTTAATTGATTTGCTCGATTATCCCGAGCAGCTTTGTGCTGATCATTTTCTCCAGAAGTTCCATGATTAGGGTTTTTCTGGTTTGCATGATTATCTTGCGGATCGATTTTACTCTTAGCCATTGCAATTTCCTCATAAGAAGAAGGCCAATACGAAGCACACATGATGTGCCTGCTCAAGGTTAGTGCTCACAACGGCAGCTTCAAGGGATAATTGAGGGAAAATTCATGCTGCCTCCAGTGATATGGCTTCTTTCACATTTTCATCTAAAATGAACGATCTCATCCTTTGTGAAGATCACTAACTATGTCTACCCACGCAGCAATCATTAAAGAAATAAAAGAGTTACTTGACCTAAACCATTTAAATGAAAAAGAACTCCTCTCAGCTATGTATGAAGATTTAGAAAAAGAAGAAGCGGATGATGCCACAAAAAATGAAATAAAAGAAAAAAGGTTCATTGATCGAATGAAAACATCTAAGCTATCCAAAAGAAAAGATACTAGAGGACTGAAATTAATCCTTTACTATCTAAAGCGAAACTACGCAAATCTTTTCAGCAAGAAACAAAAAGCAGCCTATATTTTAAAAAATGAGCTAGACACAAGAATTACAACAATAGAAATACCAAAAGACTTGGGCTGTGATAAGTCTGCTATCTTAAGTATCAACAGCCTATTTAAAACAGCCAGACAACTCGCCAGAGAATACAACCTTGACTGCCATAAAGTAATAGTAATGACTAACAAATTCTTAAACGAAAAAATCAGGCCGTTTTTAACCAAATGGCACCCACAAATAGAAACAAAATCTTACAACAAAGATGAGTTCAGAAATGAGTTAAAAACAGTTCAAACATCAGCCGCTGAGTTTTCAACTTTCCTCGAAAAAACATTCGACTTACCCTCTGCGTCTGACCTTCAAAAGCACACTGGAGACGCTCTGCAAACTTACTGAATCTAAGCACCCATCCATCATAGACCAATACCCATCCTGCCAGGTCTGGAAATCCCGCATCCAGTTCTGGCGGTGGATTTTACACTTCCTGATCATCAGGCTGGAGGGGTACAAGTGCCTGCCCGTTGTGATAAAAGCCCGATAGTCCAGTACTGTGTAGGCCACCACATCCCTTATTTTCTGCTGGGTAGCCTGTCGGTATTTGCGCTCGCTGCTGGCCAGTTTCTGATTAACATCCTGCTCAAGCCACTGAAAGAACCTACCCTGCTCTGGCAGAAACTCCGGAGTTCGAGGGCCATAAGCCCACTTTGCCCAGGATCGAAACGGCTCCTCAAGGGACTCTACTGCTGCAATGACTTTCCCCGCCTCTACTGCATTACAAATAACCCAGTCGTTATCCAGCTTTCTGTGTTGACCTCTGGCAGACCAAGCCTGCAAGTTGATTTCAAGGCCTTTACCGGCCAGGTGAATAGCATAGGCATCATGAATCGCTTGTCGTGCTGAGTAAAATTTCATGCTGATTCTCCATATCGGGCAATGAGCACTGCATCAGCACGGCCGTTGTCTTTTTTTCGATGAACGTCGGCATCCGGGTAGAGGTCCAATACTTTGCCTCTGGAGGCATCCTTGTGAGTACCTGTAAGCCCGGCAGAACGCTTCCAGCGTTGAGGGGTTACATAGGTCAGGGGAAATCCCATTAAACTGACAGCGGCTTCTACTGCCCCATAGGAACGGCCAAAAGAGAACATACTGACCACGCCCTGCCCTGGCCTGGCTCCGACCTTTTCCAGATAGACCATCTCCACCTGATGTCTGGAATAACCCCCGAATATTTTCATCAGGCCAAAGCCATTGACTTTCTGTTTTTTTCCCTCCGGGGAGATAGGCATATCTGCCACTCTCAGTAACTTCTTGCTGCCACTTTCCAGAATGGCGATCCCACCAGCCAGACCGGGGTCTATTCCTATGATGATTTTCATTCTTTTTTCTTCCCTGAATTTTTTTACTTTTCTCATTCCTGAATATTTTTCCTGGGCTCCCCGCCCTGCTGATTCACCATGCTTCCCTTACCCGTCCCCTATCCACTCCCTCTCTAAAGAGAGAGAGGGGTGGGGGGAGGAGTGCGGCTAAAGGCATCAACAAGCCTGAAACCCCTGAAAACAAAGGGATGAAGGGGGCAAGAGGGGGAAAAATTTAAAGCAACTTAAAAGCACCCGGTAGGGGGGCTTATTTTGCTCAAAAATCAACCAGCAATAATCAGTCATTTTTAAGAGCCTCCTGCCCCTTTTCTGTGACATAGATAAAAGGCTCATCAATCTGCAAAAAGCCCCGGTAGGTAAGTGCGCCAAGCGTCCGCCCCCAATGCTTTGAACAAATAAATCCTTGCTCAAAACAATCGTCTTTGAGGTTTTTCACTTCAATACGGGCAATAGAAGGGTCTCGACCACTCTCCAATAAAGTTTTCTGAGCCTTGCTGTATAAGGCATTCAGGCTTTCAATAATTCTTTTCTGCCTGTCTCCCACTTTGTTTTCCGGGCTGTTTCTTTCCTTGATCTGCTGAGCCGCCTCGGGATCAAGATGCTGAAGCACACAGCTGTATTGCGGTTCGCCATCCTCATCCATAAACGGAAGCTTGACCGGGTTAAACAGAAAATCCATTGGCTCCGGCTCATCGGCATCCTTCATTTTCTTGGTGGTAATCTTTACGCTGTCGTCCGACTTAACCACCGCATACTCCGCATCCAGCGCCCCCTTGAGGGCACTGTTTCCCCGTGCCCGATCCTTGGAGCCGACCCCGGTATGGTGAACGATAAGAACATTGCAGGAGTACTTGGCCCGTAACAGTTGGTCGATATGGTTGATGAAGGTGTTCATCTCCTTGGTGGCGTTTTCATCCGCAGGCCCGAAGTTCCTGGCCAGGGTATCAATGACAATCATGGAGGGGATGACACCGCCGGTTTCCTCAACGATTTCTTCAATGCTCTGACTCACCAGACGGGCATTGCCCAAATCAGTCAGAGAGGCGGCACACTGGCTGATATAGATGGGGGCATTGCGGAGGTTGTACCCGTGGGACACCTGCCACGCCATCAGACGACGAGAAAGTCCATTAAACCCTTCCCCGGCAATGTAGAACACTGGCCCCTGGCGCTTGACGGGTTTGCCGTGCCATTCCTTGCCAGTGGCCACACAGCAGGCCAGATCAATGGCGCAGAACGATTTACCGCAGGCAGGCTCCCCGAACATCAGAGACAGACTGTCCATTTCCAGGAAGCCCTTAATCAGCCAGTTGATCGGCTTCACCCCTTTGACCAGCTCCTTTACATGACTGAAGGCAAACTGCTGGCGAACAGTAGGCAATGGCTCAACGGCAATAGAAGTCCCCGGATTATTATTAACATGGGACCGGGCAATGGAGGCGATGGTGGTATTGAGTTCTGAGGGAGACAGTGGTGGGGTGTTTGAGTTGTTCCAGTTATCCAGTATTCCCTTAATCTGGGATAATGAATAACCCTGCTGGATCAACTGCCCCGCCATACTGGCAGCGGCATTATTGCGCCCCTGCCCTTCCGCCAGGTTGCTCCCGTCGTGAGGCAGTTGATACTGGTCAGTGGTAAACCCCAGGTTGCCCTCTGGTTTTTCTTCTGCTGCCTGTCCATTAAAACCGTTAATGGCGGCAATATCCTCCGGGGTAAGCATGGGTATATCGTGGAGATCGGCAATATCCATATACCCGTCCGTTTCCCACTGATAGAGGGTTCCGTCGGCATGAGTGCTTCCAGGAGCCACCACATATCCGCCAATGCCCCGCAGATCGATCCGGTTCTTTCTGACAGAATTATGAACGGGATAGTCCGGGTTCACCTGGAAGTAGTAGTGTTTGCCTTTACTGGTGGTGGCTCTTAATGGGGTCCGGGTAATGGCTCCGCCTTCAATAAACGCCACCGCTTCAGCACTGTCGGCATCTACCACCACAACCCCGTACCCGGTAATGATGGCCCAGTTGGTGTGAGGCCACTGAGTCGTCCACTGCTCTATCTCTAAATCGTCCGGAGCTTGATCCTGATACGGTTTCCAGCGAAACCGGGGGGCTTTTGGCCATTCGGCTTTGGCTTTCTCCCGGTCCCCTGAGCAGCGACCCTCCATAAACCAGGGGGGAGGTGTTTCAAAGGGGGAGCCGAGAGGGACGATGGATAATCCGGCCTCGTTCAGTTTCCAGGCTTCTGTGGCGGTATTGGGTAAATTAACATCCATGTCAGTATTTCCTGCGAGGGATTGTTTGAGTGGTTCGAAGGGTATTACTGCTGCCAGTCATTGCAGGGCTTTTGCCCTTCATGGGTGAGCATGTCCGGTGTCCATTCCGGAATGATGGTTGACCAGAACAGCCTTCTGAGCTTGCCAATGGGTTTCCGGTTATTCTCAAACAGAGACAACTCGGACTTGGAGCAGTAGAGCACTTTACTCAAGCTGGTCAGTGTGATTCCCCGAGATTCCCGATAGTTTCTGATGACTTCCCCCGGTGTTGGCTTATTCATGGGTGCAACCTCCTTGTTTAGTGCCGGGCTTCATAGCCGGGACTTAGATTATTATCCTTACAAACTTATTTAATCAATAATGTTTATGGTTTTGCTGACAACACCCCGTTTGCCGGTTTACTACTTTTGGGGATTTCCTGATAATTGAGGTCAGACATCATAAGGAAGATTGCAATGACGAGCTGGAAGGACAGGGTAAAAGTTCTCCTTAACAAGAGAAAAATGACGCAGACTCAACTGGCTGAAAGACTGGGCGTAACCAAGCCCACGGTTTCCATCTGGCTCGGAGATAACGTCAGTTTTACCGATAAAAATGTCCTGAAAATGCAGTATAAAATTGCCACGATTCTTAATGTCGATCCGCAGTATATTATCTCCGGTAAAGGTGCAGTGGAGCCCACAGTAAGCATTGGCAGGGCACTGCCGCACTTGTCCGATGCAGACGTTTCCGACTGGGTGGTCAACCGAATAGCCCCGGATGATGTGGACTGGCGCAACTGCCCGGTGGATTGCAGCGAGCAGGCCTTCTGCCTGACCGTGACCGGTTCATCCATGGATAATCATGGGATGCCGTGTACCAGCTATCCCAATGGTTCCCTGGTGTTTATTGATCCAAAGCTGCCTGTTGAACCGGGCAAGGTCTGTCTGTTTCAGGATCAGAGTCCAGTCCTGGGGACTTATGAAGAGCTTAACTGTCAGCCCATGCTGGTGTTCAACAACCCCAGGTTTCAGTCTTTGGCTGTGGTCAGGGATAACTACATTGGGCAGGCGATTGGCTGCTTTTGCCTCCCCTGACAAACACAAAACAATCAGGGTTAAAAAAGTTTATATTTTCATTGACAGCGGTTTCTGCTGTTGGCAGTCTAATGCTTACTGAATGAACAATAACTCTAAACGGTAAGCAACCATGACTCTTGCTGATCAGGAAACCATCATAGGAGTAACCGCCAACGACGTATTATCCATGGAACAGGAAGCCGAAGCCCTTGATCTTCGTGCGGCTCAACTAAGAAATGAAGTAAAAAAGACCCGCAGCCTGCTCTGTGACCTCCTCTGTGAATTAAAAGACCACCTGCCTGATCATCAACTGCCTGCACGGTTTACCGCCAAGGGCATTCTCATAGATACCTCCGGAAACCTGGAGTGCCTCAAACTGCAGAGAGCCCCTGAGCTGCAGCGGCTTCTGGAAGCACACTCTAAAACAGTCCGTTAACGCCTAACCCACCCCAAAACCAAAAAAGGAAATTGCCATGACCGAAGGCAAGGATACCTCTCGGCTGGACAAACTCGCCTATGAGTTAGAGCAGGCCAAGGAAGCGGAGCAAAAAGCCAGGAAGCACCGACTCTCTCTGGAACAGCAGTTATCAGAATTTGTCGGCGTGAAAGAAGAAGGCAGTTATGCGGTCAAGGGCGACTACTACAAAGTCACCACTGTCGCAGGCTTTACCCGGACTCTCGATAGTAACAAGTGGCCGGAAGTCAGCCAACGCATCCCCGCCGAAATGGCCGCCAAGCTGGTGCGGACAAAACTTGAAGTTGATACCAAACAACTGAAACACCTCCAGAGCCTGGACCCTGCACGGTACAACCTGATCGCCGAGGCCATTACTACCAAGCCGAAAAAGGTCGGCGTTCGCTTCGAGCGGCTGGAGGACAAGTAATGGCTATTTCTCTGAAATCCATCAGCCGATCCACCGGCGTCAAAGCTCCCAGGGTTCTGCTCTATGGCGGTGCCGGTCTGGGTAAAACCACTTTCGGCTGTGACAGCCCGGCCCCTATCGTTCTGCCCACGGAAGACGGGCTCGGAAAAATAGAAGTCGATGCCTTCCCCATTCTGAAAACCTACCAGGAAGTGCTGGATGCCATCGGGGTTCTCTATACCTCTGAGCACAACTTCAAAACCGTGGTGCTGGACAGCCTGGATCACCTGGAGCCGTTGGTATGGAAGCACCTGTGCGCTACCTATGTGGGACCCAAAGGGGAGCGCTTCAACTCCATAGAGGAGTTCGGGTATGGAAAAGGTTATGTAGAAGCCCTGAACCTGTGGCGGGAGCTTCTGACTGGGTTGGATGCCCTGCGTAATGAAAAGGGCATGGCCATTATTCTCATTGCCCACGCAGAAGTTAAACGGTTTGAGTCGCCCACCACTGCCAGCTACGACCGCTACCAGATCAAGCTTCACAAACGGGCTTCAGAGCTGGTGCAGGAGTCCGTGGACTGCATTCTGTTTGCGGATTACAAGACCGTCATCGAGAAAGAAGAAGCCGGGTTTAACAAAACCAAAACCCGAGGCATTTCCACCGGAGAGCGCTACCTGTTCACGGAAGCCACACCCGGCTTTATCGCCAAGAATCGCTATGCCCTGCCCAAAGAGCTTCCGCTCAAGTGGCAGGCGTTCAGTGATGCCCTCAACCCACCCAAGAGCCAACGCAAAGGAGCGCAATAATGGCACAGCTTGGATTTAACGCAGGTGACTACGACCCCACGGATGAGTTTGAAGTCCTTCCAGCAGATGAGTACCTGACCATGATCACGGAAGCGACGGTAGAGAGCACCAAGTCTGGTGGTCGTATGGTCAAACTGACGTACACCGTGATGGATGGACAGTACCAGGGCCGGAAAATCTGGTCGAACCATAACATTGAAAACCGCAGCCCACGGGCGGAGGAAATCGGTAGAAAAGAGTTGAGCCGGATTGCCCACGCCATCGGACAACCCATGATCAGCGACACCGATCAACTGCTGAACCAGGTGATCACTGTCCGGTTGATTGTTAAACAAGACCCCGGCTACGGGCAAAAGAATGAGGTGAAAAAGTGGTTCGGCCAGGGTAATGGTGGCCAGCCCCAATACGCGCCTCAGCAGCAAGCCCCGGCTCATAACCCGCCGCAGGCACCCGTACAGCAGCCAGCCCACCCACCCCCAGCGGGTCATCCGGCAGCCGCTCATACGGCACCGCCCTGGGGTAACGGGTAATGGGTGGTGAGGACTGGCTCTGCTCGCTGGCAATTGCGGCATGGCTGGTCCTGCTCTCTTACTTTTTTATGACCAGCGTGTAATCCAACAAAAGGCTTCGGGAAATGGACATTCCAGAAGAAAAACACACCACCATCAAAGCCATTATCCGTCATTACCAGGACAACCAGGATGATGTTTTCCGGGCGCACCTTGGGGGCTCCATTATTGGCCGTCCCTGTGACCGCTCGCTCTGGTACACCTTTCGATGGGCGACCAGTGTCAAGCATAACGGGCAACTGCTCCGGCTGTTTCAGACCGGCCACCTGGCAGAAGAGCGGTTTATTCAGGACTTGCGGAACATCGGGATAAAAGTGTTTGAAACCGACCCGGCCACCGGAAAGCAGTTTCGTGTCACTGCCTGCAACGGGCATTTTGGGGGATCGTTCGACGGGGTTGGCCAGGGGTTTATTGAAGCCCCCAAAACCTGGCACCTCATTGAGATGAAAACCCACAATGAGAAGTCCTTCAAACAACTGGTGAAGTTGGGCGTCAAAGAGTCCAAACCTGAGCATTTTGTTCAGATGCAGGTCTATATGTATCGAGCCGAGCCCCAACTGACCCGTGCTTTCTATATCGCTGTGAATAAAAACACGGACGAACTGTATGGGGAGCGGGTTTATCTGGATAAGGCCGTTGGCAAAGCAGCAGTCGACCGCGCTGAGGCCATTATTGCCACCGATCTTCCCCCGAAAAAAATAAGCGATGACCCAAGCTGGTATCTGTGCAAATCCTGCGACCACCAGGCTATCTGCCACGGCCAGGAAGCCCCGAGGGTTAACTGTCGGACCTGTCTGCACAGCACTCCCATAGAGGACGGAGAGTGGCACTGCGCCCGGCACGATCAGGAAATCCCCCGCACCGTTCAGAAAAACGGCTGTGACCAACACCTCTATAACCCGCACCTCCTTGAGCAGTTTGCAGATGCCATAGACAGCGGGGAGTACTGGATTCGCTACCGGCTCAAAGAAAACGGGAAAGAGTTCGTCACCGGGGACCGCACGGGACAGTTTTCCTCAAAGGAAATTCAGGCAGTCCCGGTAAAAACGCTCCTGACAGATAAGCCGTTGCAGGAACTTAAAAAGCAATTCGATGGAACCATCCAAAACAACCAACAAAAACAAGGATAAAACATGAACGAGATTTGTACCCTTGATCAGGCAGAATTGGCACTTCGCAGAAACAACCTCGTGATTAATGAACGCGTCGAAGGAAAAAATCTGCTGGATATATGCGGTTACAGCTATACCGAAAAAAACTATGGGCAAAGGTTACAGCGGCAAGTCGACGCCCATAAGTTTATAGAAAACAGGGATTTTTATTTTTCCACCATTAATGGTGGAAAAGGCAGGCCACTAAAGATATGGGAGTTCACAGTAGATGCTGCCAACCATGTTTTGCTTACTGCCATGACCCCTGAAGGTAAACGGGCCAGGCAAGACGCCATTGATGAACGTAAAAATCCGCATCCTGGTCTGGATAATGGGGTAGCCCAAAAAATCTGGAATCAATTAGATGAAGTGTTTGGCACCGCTTATGCCTCAGTGTTCAACAGCTCTGCTGATGCCACAAGAATGAATAATGCAGAACAAAGAATTGATGATATCGAGAAACAGCTGGAAGACCCGGCCAACCGCATTCACCTGACCGAACCACCCGAGGGCTATGCCTGCGCCTCAGTGTTGCATGAGTTCATTCCCTACAGTTTCACCTTTGTCAAAAAGACCATCCGGTACTTCAAGCTGACGCCAGTCTACTACATCACCCAGTCTGCTGAAGGTGAACGGTATCCCGTGAGGTCCTATCACATTGACGATTTTATAACCGCTGCGGCACTGGTAGAGGAAGAGGCGGTTCAGATATCCCGCTGCTACAAGGAACACCCGGTCGTAGGCCGCTTCAGAAATAAGTAAGGGAGAGGGACAGGAAATGGATATTCATCAAGCCAGCCAGGAAACCATTGACCGCCTGGAAGCGGAGATAGATCGGCTGAACCGTCAGAAAATAGAACTCCGGGACTTGTTTGCCGTTGCCGCTATGGTCGCAGAGTTCTCCAGTCGCCGGGGAATCAGTATCGACCAGGCTGTGGATTTTTCTTATCAGGTGGCCGACCGGATGCTTGAGGCTCGGGAGGCTTCCAATGGCTGAACTGCACCGGCAATCAACAACCAACTGTGAAGAGAGTTGGGTGGACTATGAAGCGGATGGAAACCGGATAGAGGTCGCCCGCCTCAGCTTTAACGATAAGCTCCCATTCATCACAAAGGCGTTCTGCCACAGGATCAGCAAGGCTGTTTTCGATGAGATTATGGAAGAAATCAGAAAGCGGAATCTTGGGGAAGACTATGACCGTAACCAGACCCTTTTTGACCGGCGAACCGCTGAGCGGGTAGCCAGCAAGATCATTGAAGATATGAAGAGGCGTTTCTGACCATTTTGATGTTTTGAAAACGGATTTTGATTTTGAAAAGGCGTTTACCTATGAATACTGAGCTTATGCTATTTGCCCGTTATGAAAAGCCGTATGTACCTTTAGAAGACATTTGTCAGGAGTTTTTCGGAATGTGTGAAAAGCGAGCCAAGGTTGCTGCTGCCGGGCAAACCCTTCCAGTGCCAGTTGTACGAACCATGAACAGCCAAAAATCACCCTGGATGGTTAAGATTTCTGATCTGGCCTCCTTTATCGACTCACGGCATGAGAAATATCGGGATACCTGGGAGAAAGTTCAGGGCGTGTTGTAATGCCCTGCCCCTTCGAGCAAGTGATTAAGGTGCGGGTTTATAATCTTGTTTTTGGATAGAAACTCCCTGTCAATCTCCTTGCAGCCTGCCCATAAATCTGGAGGGGTTCGATTTATCAGGTGAGTGTAACGACGCAGGTTATCCCAGGTCTTGTGCCCGCTGCGAACAGCCACTTCCGGAATACTCATCTTTTGCTCAAAAAATCGTGAAATCCCTTCGTGCCGGAAAGAATGAAACCTTAGCTCAGGAAAGCCCAATCTCTTGGTACGCTCTGAGAACTTGACAGACACTGTCTTCTGTTTATATGGAAATATTCGGTCTTCTCCCTGCCTCCTTGGCTGCCTGGCAATGATTTCAAGACAAACTGAACACAGGGGTACTTTCTGATGGTTTCCGTACTTTTTTCGAGGGTCTTTTCGATCCCGAACAATAACCTCCCCATGCTCTTCATCCAGATCACTGTATCGAATATTGCAGATCTCTCCTTGCCGAAATGCGCTGTATATACTGAACATCATTAAATCATGATAAGGAACAGTGGCATAATATCTGTTGAAACTGGAGAGAAACTCTTTATACAGCTGATAGACCTGATGCTCTGTGGGGCGAGTATCGTCCTCCTGAGACTTACCCACCAAGTCGAGCTTCCAGAGCTCTTTCATCAATTCATCGCTAATAAAGCGCTTGAAGTGCAGCCCTACCCTTCTCTGCCAACCAATCGCTCTCCGTAAAACAGATACGTAAAGATGATTGGTTGAAGGCGTAACTGTTGCCAGTCGCTCATCCAACAAATCGATCAAATCCTGCCCCGTGATTTCCTTCGAACGCTTCTTGGCCAACCAGCTCCGCTCCCAGAACTTAACCGCCAACATATCCCGGTAACTGATCTGTTTTTTTTCCGGCAGAGACTCCATCTTCTCCCGGTAGGCCACCAAGTAGTCTTTCAGAGTGATGTTTCCAGTGCGGGATCGGGCTGACTCATACCTTACTTCTTCATGTTCAGCCTTTGTCGCCTGATCCAGCATATCTTTCTCAACGGCTTTTGCCCAAGCCCTTCCAGATGCCTTGTCAGGAAATGTCAGGCTTTCAATAGCAGAAAAATGCTTCTTTCTAACCTTAACCACATAACGAAAAACAGCTCCATTTTTACGCTGTCGTTTTTGACAAGAGATGGTCATTCGTTCATTTAAACCTGTTTGTATGTTTTATAATCAGGTTACATTCTAGGTAACAATCGTTATTCTTTTTAGGTACTAAAAAGTACCATAGTGTTACAAATGTTTTTTTGTTGTCTATTAAAAATCAACAAGTTACATTCACATCTAACCGATTGTACTCCATAATTTTGTCATGTGGTATGAATTCCACACCGACCACTTTGATGAAGAGACCGGTGACCCCATCAGCAAGCCTGAGTAGTATCAACTCTCCCCCCTCTGCCGTCGGGTAGAGGGGGCAAAAGCCATTCGTTTGAGTCAATAAAGATCCCACCCTGATAATGAGAGCCCCACCGTCACAAAATACATTAAACCTCCCCCCACCCCAGGGCAAAAACATGATCAAGAATCAATCAGCCCAAGCACTTTCATCATATAGTCTTCATCCCAGCCACAGGTTTTACGTTTGTTCTTGATACCAGCCTTCACTGAAGTATCAAGCTTGAGAAGGT
>NZ_JBLYZI010000131.1:0-12526 GCF_057680865.1 Endozoicomonas sp. Z74 | reverse complement strand
ACCTTCTCAAGCTTGATACTTCAGTGAAGGCTGGTATCAAGAACAAACGTAAAACCTGTGGCTGGGATGAAGACTATATGATGAAAGTGCTTGGGCTGATTGATTCTTGATCATGTTTTTGCCCTGGGGAGGCAGGCAGGATGTCTTTCTGGGTACCCGTGACTGCCCGGCTTATGTTGAACCTTGCAACTTTGGTGAGGGGGCAGGGTATTATGATGATACGCCGGAATTAGCCTTTGGCCTTATGTTCCATGGTTTTGACTACCCCACTGAAACCGGTGTCAATGAGCTGCATACCCGGTTGTGGCATCCCAAAATGCAACGGGGAGTTATTGAGTTTCCAAGACCGGATGATCCATCCCTGCTGCGCCGTTTCGTTCGCAAAATGACCCCTGAGAAAAACTGGGAGCTGGGTAAAAATATTCAGGCTGTAGAGCAAGAGGCGATGCTATGAGCTGGTTAGCCAATCTGGTAGCAACCTACGACCAGTGCTTTGATAACCCGGCCTATGCTGATGAAAAAATTCCGCTTTTGCCTACAGACCACGTTTCTCCACAGGCACATATTGAAGTCACCCTTGATGGTGATGGCTGCTTTCGACGGGCGTCGTTAGTAGACAAAGAAGCAACCCTGATTCCCGCAACGGAGGCTTCTGCTGGAAGGTCTGGTTCAAAAATTGCTCCTCACGCCCTATCAGATACCATTCAATATTTGGCTAAGGACTATAAAAAAGATTATGGCGGAAGCAAGGTATCTGGTTTTACGAGCTACAGCGAGCAGTTAGCTCAATGGACAGAGTCTCCTTTTACCCATCCAAAAGCAGAAGCCGTCAGAAATTACTTGCTAAAAAGCACACTGATTCAGGATTTAGTTAAAAGTCGGTTGTTTGAGTTAGACTCTGCCGGTCATTTTAAAGTCCACTATCTGGAAGGTGAGGAGGTTCCGAAGTTATTAAAAAATCTGGGGAAAGAAGAAAAAGAGCAATATAAAGACCCTGGTTATGCTCTGGTAAGGTGGCGGGTAGAAATTGAAGGTGAGCATGCCTCGGTATCAGCAAATTGCTGGGAAGACAGTAGCCTGCAAAAAGCCTGGTGTGACTACCTTGCCAGCCTTAGTGATGAACAAAGCCTTTGTTTCATTACCGGCCAGTTGATGGCCGCCGGAAAAAACCATCCCAAGTTTATACGCCGCCCCGGCGACAGCTCCAAGCTGGTTTCTGTTCCCTCCGGTTCAGAAGGAGCCAGTTCGCTGAAAGGTTTTTATGCATTTAAAGGCCGCCTTGTTACCCCTGACCAGACTTGTACATTGGGCTGGATTGCTTCCCAGAAAGCTCATAATGCCTTGCGCTGGCTGATAGCACGACAAGGGCCGGAGTATACACAGAGTGAACAGGTGATCGTGAGTTGGGAGCAGTCGGGTACAGGGCTGCCAGAGCTATTTTCTAATACCACGGATACGTTTGACGACGATGATGACGATGACCTGAATTTTGCTGGCTTTGATGAAACGATGCTGGAATCTGATGTCGGTCAGCAGTTTTCCAGACTGTTAAGCCAAAAAATAGCGGGTTACAGAGCCCGGCTTGGGGATGCTGCCAATGTCATAACCCTCGGGTTAGAAGCGGCGACGCCGGGCAGGCTATCGGTGACCTTTTACCGGGAGTTGGCGGGTTCTGAGTTTCTTAAGCGTATTGAGAAGTGGCATAGCCAGTTCAGCTGGCGCTTGCGAATAACCTGCAAAGATCCGGACAACCCTAAAAAAACGGTGACCCGCTGGCTGTACAGTGCACCGGCACCCCGGGATATAGCCGCGGCTGCCTATGGAAGCAGGCTTGACGATAACCTGAAAAAAGCCACTGTTGCCCGACTTCTGCCCTGTATTCTGGATGGAGCACAAATTCCCTGTGATCTGGTCAATCAGTCGGTACGCAGGGCAGCAAACCCGGTTGCGTTTAAAAAAGATGAAAAGTGGCAGTGGGAAAAAACACTGGGTATTGCCTGCGCTTTGGTGAAAGGGCAATGCAGGCGATCACCTGATTCCAGGGAGTACACGACAATGTTGGATCTTGAAAATAAAAACCGTGATTATCTGCATGGCTGTTTACTGGCCATTGCGGAAAATATTGAAGCTTTTGCCCTAAGGCAGTCTGATGAGGAGCGCCCCACCAATGCAGAGCGAAGCATGCAGCGGTTTTTTCAGCGCCCATACGATACCTGGCCGATTATAGAAATGGCTATCCAGCCCTATTGTCAGCGCCTGAAAGGATCTTCACAGAGCAGAGGATTTATCGTTGATAGGCATAAACAGCTGGACGATGTTCTTCAACAGATAGAACAGACAGGTGGTTTTATCAAGGGACGCTCTTTAGAGGGGGACTTCCTCCTCGGTTATCACTGTATGCGTCGCAGCCTGAAATCTGGCAAAAAGAATACTGATAATACCCCTGTGAACTAAGGAGCAAGGAATGTTAACTCACAAAGTTGATTTTGCGGTTATTTTTACCGTCAAAAATGCAAATCCTAATGGTGACCCCCTTAATGGCAATCGCCCTCGTGCCAATTATGCCGGTGTCGGTGAAGTCAGTGATGTCTGCCTGAAGCGCAAGCTGCGTGACCGGTTGCTGGAGCAGGGGCATGATATTTTCGTTCAGTCGGATGACCGTAAAGTGGATGGCTGTGTCAGCCTGAAGGCCAGGGCTGAATCAGATGAGTACGGTTTAGGCGGTGATATTTTTAAAAACAGCAAAAAACAACCGGCAAACCCTGTAGCTATTGCAGCAAAAGCCTGTGAAAAATGGTTGGATGTACGGGCTTTTGGCCAGCTGTTCGCCTTCAAAGGGAAAAGCGAAGGCAGTGATGGTGTTTCGGTTGCTATCCGGGGACCCGTATCTGTTCATCCTGCCTTCAGTATTGAACGTGTGGATATCAGCTCGACCCAGATCACTAAAAGTGTGAGTGGTGAAGGGGATGGGAAAAAGAAATCCTCTGACACCATGGGCATGAAGCATCGTATCGATCAGGCGACTTACGTCTTTTTTGGCAGCATGAACTCCCAGCTTGCAGAACGGACCGGGTTCAGTGATAACGATGCAGAGGTGATTAAAAACACGCTGCCCAGACTGTTTGAAAACGATGCCTCATCAGCCCGTCCCGAAGGCTCCATGGCCGTAGAGAAACTGATCTGGTGGCCTCATAACTGTAAATCAGGGCAGTATTCGTCAGCAAAAGTTCACCGGTTACTGGATGTAAAACCGGATGCCAGTTACATACTGGGCGAGCTGGAAGGGTTGAGCTGTGAGGAGATAGACGGGTTTTAACCATGGAGGGAGATGTACACCTGATCCCCCTCTCTGCCCTGCAACACTTCGCGTACTGCCCCCGGCAGTGCGCGCTGATCCATCTGGAGCAGGCGTGGTCTGAAAACTGGTTCACGGCCCAGGGGCAGGTGTTGCACCAGCGGGTAGACAAGGGGGAGCCTGAAAGCCGCCGGGGAATACGCTTTGAGCGCGGCGTTCTGGTTAATGCACCAAAGTTGGGGCTGACCGGCAAGCTGGACTTGCTGGAACACCATAAAGCCAAAAACCGTTTCACGCCGGTAGAGTACAAACGGGGCAAACCCAAAACAGACGACTGGGATCGGATTCAGCTCTGTGCCCAGGCGCTGTGTCTGGAAGAAATGCTGGATACAGAAGTAACTACTGGGTCGCTTTGGTACTGGCAGACCCGACACAGGGAAAAGGTTGAGATTGATACAACGCTCAGACAGAAAACCCTTGCGGTCATTGATGCTGTTCGTGAACTGTTCGCTAAAAAAATAACACCAACCACTGTAGCTAAAAAGCAACGGTGCAAAGCCTGTTCCCTTAATGATCTTTGTCAGCCGGAGCTGTTAAGGCACGATCAGAGCCAGCAGTACGTGGATGCGCTGTTTAAGGACGTATGAAAAAACTACAAAACAGTCTCTATATTACCCGCCAGGGGACGTATGTTCATAAAGAGCGGGAAACCATTGTTATAGAGCAATCAAGAAAAAAACTGATGCAGGTGCCAGCCCACTCCGTACAGAGCCTGTTCTGTTTTGGCAATGTGCTGATTTCACCGTTTTTAATGGGGTTCTGTGGTGAGCAGGGGATTGGCCTGTCCCTGTTTACGGAGTATGGCCGGTTTCTTGGGCGGTTTCATGGTCGCCAGAGTGGCAATATCCTATTGCGCAAAAAGCAATACCAGCTTTGCCATGAGCAGCCGTTGCCCATTGCCCGCTGGATGATTGCCGCTAAAGTCGTCAATGGTCGTAGCGTCTTCCAGCGCCAGCTGCGTAATCATGGGGAAAATGCGGCTTTAAAAGAAGCCGTTGGCAAGCTGGGGCAACGGCTGGAAATGATCAGGGGCAGCAATGATATTGATTCACTCAGGGGGCTGGAGGGCGAAGCGGCTGCTATCTACTTTGGTGCGTTTAATGAGCTGATTTTGCCAGCAGCCAGCAAGGACTTCCCCTTTAAAGGCCGTAACCGCCGCCCTCCCACGGATGCAGTCAATGCCATGTTGTCGTTTGGCTATAGCTTGCTGGGGCAGGAAATATCATCGGCCCTGCAAGGCGTAGGGCTTGACCCTCAGGCAGGCTTTCTCCATGCAGACCGGTCCGGCCGGGACAGCCTTGCCCAGGATATATTGGAGGAATTTCGGGCCTGGTGGGTAGACCGACTGGTACTCAGCCTGATTAACCGTAAGCAGCTATCAGCTAATGATTTTGAGCATCAGGCCAGCGGTGCGGTGATTATGAAAGACAAAACACGAAAGCAATTCCTGACGGCATGGCAGGGACGCAAGCAGGAGGAGGTTATGCATCCCTATTTAAAAGAAAAGGTAGCTATTGGGCTTTTGCCGCATATTCAGTCGCTGCTGCTGGCTCGCCATATCAGGGGTGATCTGGCTGCTTACCCTCCATTTGTGAGCCGCTAGAGGAGGAAGCCGTTATGATGATATTGATTACTTATGATGTCAGCATGGGTGACCCGGCAGGGCCGAAACGCCTGCGACGGCTGGCAAAAATCTGTCTTGATTATGGTGTGCGGGTGCAGTACTCCGTATTTGAGTGTGAAGTGACACCTGCTCAATGGGTTGATTTGAAAGACCAGCTGTTAAGCACTTACGATGAAGACGTCGATAGCCTGCGCTTTTATAAGCTGGGAGCTAATTGGCGCCGAAGGGTTGAACATCATGGTGCCAAACCGGCTATTGATCTTTTTGGTGATACGTTGATTATCTAATACCAATCAAACTTTCTAACCCCAGATAGCCAGCGCAATAGGGGACTTAGAAAGTGCTATTGGTATAATATCAACGCAGGGGTAATCGCCTTTGCGCTAACCCCTGGTGCTCTTTAACAATGTGGACTGTTAGCGTATGGCTGAAAGCCTTAACACACAAGGGGTTTGAATACAGCACCTGCATTTTGTATGCTTTGACCCGCAGCTATAAAGAGGGTTAGCGTAAACAGGCCATCAAAGCTCCGCCAACCCTGCCTTATATAGCTCGGTGTCGCTCCCATCACGGGAGCGCGAATTGAAACAAGGAGGGTTATAACACCAAGGAGATGATAGACCGTCGCTCCCATCACGGGAGCGCGAATTGAAACAATGCCCAACCTGTAAAGGTTCCGGCAAGCTGTGTCGCTCCCATCACGGGAGCGCGAATTGAAACCGTTTGACCGCCAGGCGATTGTAAAAGGTACTGGCGTCGCTCCCATCACGGGAGCGCGAATTGAAACTGTCATGGAGACTCGCTGCGAGGATTTACAGGACGTCGCTCCCATCACGGGAGCGCGAATTGAAACTTCCTGAACAGCATCAATAATAGAGGTAGTGCCAGTCGCTCCCATCACGGGAGCGCGAATTGAAACAACAATAAAAACGCCCTGGTCATGACAGAACTCGAGTCGCTCCCATCACGGGAGCGCGAATTGAAACCACCTCTCCAGCCCTCTGACGAATCTTCAAATCACGTCGCTCCCATCACGGGAGCGCGAATTGAAACATCGGTCATAACATCATCGAGACCCAGCAAAGCGGTCGCTCCCATCACGGGAGCGCGAATTGAAACTTCTTTGAATGACCAGCCTGCGACCAGAGCGGCGTCGCTCCCATCACGGGAGCGCGAATTGAAACTCCAGAACGGGCAGTTTTCGTCCGAAAATCGTCGTCGCTCCCATCACGGGAGCGCGAATTGAAACGTCTGCACATAACGGTTGTTGTTGGTCACTGTTCGTCGCTCCCATCACGGGAGCGCGAATTGAAACCGCTGTGCATCCCCTTCGGACGAGCCGATACCCCGGTCGCTCCCATCACGGGAGCGCGAATTGAAACTTTTCAACCGGGCCGGTGACATTACGGACGGTCAAGTCGCTCCCATCACGGGAGCGTGAATTGAAACTTGCTGACGGCTCTAAATTTGAACCACTCATTGGTGGTCGCTCCCATCACGGGAGCGTGAATTGAAACAGGGCCTGCAGCAGGGTCTGCTCGTCATTACTGTGTCGCTCCCATCACGGGAGCGTGAATTGAAACGAGTTCGGTGCTGAGAGAGTTGCCGGTGGTGAAGGAGTCGCTCCCATCACGGGAGCGTGAATTGAAACTTTAAATAGTCGAGTAAATTTTGTATGTAGTCATGTCGCTCCCATCACGGGAGCGTGAAATGAAACTGATCAAGGCCGGTAGTATTAAGGATCGCTCCTATCCCAGGCAAGTGTTTTCTTGTTTTCTAAAGGGGCCGTGCATACAACACAGCCCCATAAGCAGGCCTTAAACCGCCATTTCAGACTCCGTTTTGAATACCTTGCGCTCTTTCAGATCATCGCTGAGATCGGCGACATCGGTGTAGAACTGTTCATACCACTTTCTCAGCTGGTAGACAGGGCCGTCGCCGTCACACAGGAGCGGGTTGTCGATCCGGACCTTGTTGTCCCAGATGGCCACATCCTCATAGAAGGCTTCCTGGGCCAGTTTGATATAGGCCTGGGCGGCTTCACGGTTCTGTTCGTCGGTGAGTCCGGGGATTTTCTTGACCATGACCCCATAGCGCAGGGTGAAGTTGTCCTGGTCGATGGGCACATGACAGTTCAGCAGGACGGAGTAAATGGGAACACCATTCATTTCTCCGCTCATATGAGTGATCTGGTAAGAGGGACCGTGATAGGTGGCGACGGTTTTCAGTTCACTGTCGTCGGCCAGGCGCTCACTGGCGCCGATCATGGTCTGCTCTGCGGTATGCCCTTCAAAGACATTGGCGAACAGTTTGATGGGGGCACCATGAACCGGGCCAAAGTGGGCTTTGTCCGCTACGTTGTCTACCAGTTCCCGGCAGTTGGTGCCGATGTGCATTTCGGCGATTTCCCAGTCGGCCCATTCCTCGTCAAAGCAGGCGTCGATTCGGGGGATGGCCTGCTCTTCAATGGGAGGGTTGCCTTCCGGATCGTTCCAGACAAACAGCAGGTTGTTCTGTTCGCTGCTGGGCCAGGCTTTGGTTCTGGCTCTTGGGGGAATGCGTTTGGCGTAGGGGATATCATCACAGACGCCTTCGGAGTCCCAGCGCCAGTCATGGAAAGGGCACCGGATGGAGTTGCCTTCTATGCAGCCTTTGCTGAGGTCGGCGCCCATATGGGGGCAGTAGGCATTAAGAATATGAACGTCACCGTCTTCACCCTGGAAGGCCACCAGTTTGGTTCCGAATGCCTCAATGGTGTGGGCTTTGCCGTCCTTGTAGTTTTCGGCTTTTCCCAGGCAGTGCCAGCCCCTGGCGTAGCGATCCGGAATCGGGTTGGTCTCTATCAGGTGCACTTTGCTCATATTATTGTTCTCCTCGCAGCCTGCTTCCTGCAGGCAGATGCATTGACAATCCTCACGGGGATTGTCGGTTTTGCCAACAGGGTTGAACATCGTCTGAGTGGACGAAATATTGGGCGAGGAGTTAGAAGATATTGATTCAGATCAATGTTTGGAGGGAGATTCTGACCACATGTTTATGTGGTCATCTGTTTGTGGTCGGCAAAACGCTGTCTGGCGGCTTTGAACTGGTTATGGAGTCTGCTCTCAATACAGGCCATAACCTGCATCAACTCGTCATCATGGTCCCCGGACAGATGATATTGTTCCGGGTGATCAGCATAACTTTCGAACAAGGCGATCAGCTTGCTGGTGGTGTATTCGAAGTTGGAAATTCTGGTTTTCAGGAAATGAAACTCTTCATCCAATAAGCTGGACGGATTTGCAGCTTTGTTATTTTCCTTTCCATTGTAATCTGACCTGAACAATGGGCGTCCGGGCTTTTCATTGAAACCGGCTATGCCTTCACGATGGCTGCCTGCGTGGTAGGTGCTTTCTGAGAGCCTTTGCATGGATTCCGTGGGCGTCGTTTGCATAGTGGTTTCCTGTGGCTGAAATAAGGTATTCCTCAACTATAGAAGCCATCAGGTACCGGGGCTTTTATACATTAGTTGAATGCCTGTTGGTAACGGGCTGGGCCGTGGTGCCCCTGGCTGCTTAGTCTTATTGGACGATGAGGGTTAAAAGGGGAATCGCAAGAATCCATCCTGGAACAATCCTGTTTTTCAGGGGGCAGGCCTGATAGAGCCGCCCGAGCCCACACAGAAAAGAATACTCCGGATAATTTATATGCAGAATAATAATAAAAAAGAGTTTCCTGAAGGGATTGCACTGGTCGTTGGAGGGAGTGGTGGCGTTGGGTCAGCGGTGTGCCGCAGGCTGGTAGAGCAGGGAGTAGCCGTTGCCCTGACTTACAACAAAAACAGAGAAAGGGCGGAAGAGGTCCGGGCCTCTCTGGTGGAAGCCGGTGGCGAAGCTCTGGTGTTCCAGCTGAGCATGGATGACCGCGATGGCATTGAGACCGTATTTGCGGCTCTGGCAAAGCAATACGGTTCTGTTCATACCCTGGTGATGGCCACCGGCTATGACATTCCCCAGCAATACATTTCAGAAGTAACGCCGGAGCTCTGGCAGGATATTATCCAGTCCGACGTCAATGGCTTCTTTAATATCACCCATGCCGCCATTCCCTATTTAAGGAAGAGTGGGGGATCCCTGGTTCATATCAGTTCCGCAGGATTGTTCCGTTATCCCGCTAAAGATGTGTTATCCGTGGCACCGAAAGCGGCCATTGAAACGCTGGTCAAAGGCATTGCGAAAGAGGAAGGCGTGCACGGTGTCCGGGCCAACAGTGTTGCCATTGGGGTCATTGAAACCGGTATTTTCCTGAGACTGAAAGAGACCGAGTTTGATAAAGCCTGGGAGCAGGCGGTGCTGCAGAACCTCTGTCTGAAACGGTTTGGCCAGGCAGAAGAGGTGGCCGATGCCGTTTCTTTCCTGGCTTCTGAGCGGGCCAGATATATCACCGGGCAGATCATTGCCGTGGATGGCGGTTATCACGTTTAAGCGACCAGGTAGTCACAATATGGACAGGACAAAAAAAAATACCCACCAGCCCTGGGATGAGGTGGTGGATGTGGTGGTGGTTGGCTCAGGTGCTGGCGCGCTGACCGCTTCCATCAGGGCTCATGACCTGGGAATGAGTGTTCTGGTGGTGGAAAAGAGTGATCTCTACGGAGGCACCTCGGCCATTTCCGGTGGAGGCATCTGGATTCCCAACAATGATCAGTTGCAGGCGATGGGCGCTGAGGACTCTGATGATGTTGCCGCTGATTATATTAAGCGGGTCATTGGTGAGGATCCGGGGGACGGACGGATAGAGGCGTATGTGGCCAATGCGAAGAAGATGGTGCGCTATCTGGAGGAAAACACCCAGGTTCGCTATGAGGCTCAGCCTGAATATGCGGATTATTACCCTGAGTTGACCGGTGGTATGCCAGGATACCGGTCCATGGACCCGGTGCCTTTTGATGCTCGCAAACTGGGGGCAGAATTTGATCACATGCGACCGACGACAGCGGCCACATTGATGCTGGGTCTGATGTCCATGACCATGAAAGAGGCCCGGGTGCTGTTATGTCGGGGCAAAGGGTTTCTGGGTACCAACATGAAAATTATGTGGCGGTACTTCAGCGATCTGCCTTGGCGTTTCAAATCAAAGCGGGACCGGTACCTCTGCCTGGGCAATGCCCTGATAGGGGCTCTGAGGGCCTCCATGCTGGACCGGGGCATTCCATTGTGGTTGAACAGCCCCATGGAATCATTGCTGGAAGACAATGGCCGTGTTTATGGGGTGACGGTGAACCGGGAGGGAAAAACTCTCAGGATCAAGGCCCGGAAAGGCGTGATTCTGGGTGCCGGTGGCTTTGAAAGCAATCAGGCCATGCGTGACCAATACCTGCCAAAGCCTTCCAGAGCCTTATGGAGTGCCACTCCAGAGGGCATCAATACGGGGGATGGCATTCAGGCCAGTCTGAAGCTGGGGGCCGCCACTGGGTTAATGGCAGAAAGCTGGTGGGCGCCCACCTGTCATGTGGAAGGAGAAACGCGTTCCCGCTCGATGTTTGTTGAGCGTGCCCTGCCATACAGCCTTCTTGTTAACAGCAAAGGCAAGCGCTTTATCAATGAAGCGGCCCCATACAATGACTTTGGTAAAGGGATGTACGATACCCAGTCGGCCCCCTGCTGGTTTATTTTTGATGCGCAGTATCGGCAGAAATACCCTTGCGGTCCCCTGTTGCCGGGTTATGCGGTGCCTGATAAAGCGGTGTCCAGCCAGTATCAGAACTTTTACCAGAAGGCTGACAGCCTTAGGGCTCTGGCGGAAAAGATCGGAGTGGACCAGAAGGGCCTGGTGGAAACGGTGGGCAATTTGAATCGATATGCCCTGGAGGGCAAAGACCCGGAATTTGGCAAGGGGGATTCCCTGTTTGATCGTTACTACGGTGATCCGGGAATGAAACCCAATCCCTGTCTTGGTGGTCTGGAGAAAGCCCCTTTCTATGCAGTGAAGGTGAATATTGGTGATATTGGCACCAAGGGCGGCCTGGTTACTGACGTCAATGGTCAGGTATTAACCGGAGAGGGGAGCGGAATTGCCGGGCTCTATGCCATCGGCAATACCTCTGCATCGGTGATGAAGCAGACTTATCCGGGTGCGGGTTCCACCCTTGGCCCGGCCATGACCTTTGGGTATCTGGCGGCAAATCATCTCGCGGCGCAACAGCCAGAGGTTCGTTCTGTCCCGTCATCGACTCATTCCTCTGTTAAGAACAAGGAGTTCGAAAGTGCAGTTGAATCCTGATTCAGTGGTTTTGGTGACCGGTGCCAGCCGGGGAGTGGGAAAAGGCATTGCCCTGGCCCTGGCGGAGAGTGGCGCAACCGTTTATGTCACAGGTCGCAGTCAGCAGGAAGGGGATGCGCCATTACCGGGAACGGTGTTTGCTACTGCTGAGGCCATTAATGACCGGGGCGGCAAAGGCGTTGCCGTTGTGTGCGACCACAGTGATGATGCCCAGGTAGAAGCGCTTTTTCAGCGTATCCAGAAAGCGTCGGGCCGGCTGGATATTCTGGTGAACAACGCCACCGCCCTGCCAGAGCAGCTGACCCAGACCGGGCCGTTCTGGGAAAAAAGCCTGTCCATGCTTGATATTCTCGATGTGGGCATGCGTTCCACCTATGTGGCCAGTTATTATGCCGCCCGCATTATGGCGGAGCAGCGCCATGGCTTGATTGTCCATACCTCTTCCTTTGGTGGACGCTGCTATATGCACGGCCCCGCTTATGGTGCAGGTAAGGCGGCGGTGGATAAATTTGCTGCGGATATGGGAGTGGATCTTAAGCCTTACAATGTCGCCTGTCTTTCACTCTGGCTTGGGCTGGTGAAAACGGAAAGGACTCAGAAGGTGTTTGCCCAGGAGCCGGAAAAATACGCCCATCTAGAGGAGACGGCGGAGTCTCCGGAGTTTGGGGGACGGGTAATTGCGGCACTGGCCCACCAGAATGACCTTATGGAAAAAACAGGAAGGGTCTGGATTGCCGCAGAACTGGCTGAAGCACTGGAAGTAACGGATGTGGATGGACGACAGCCTCCTTCTCATCGGCCTTTTCTGGGGGGGCCTGCCATGCCCAATCCGGCTGTGATTGAGTGACTGCTTTGTTGGTCATTTTTAGCGGGAAGAAGTGAGGGCTGTAATATCTTTTGTTTTGAAAATCATCACTATGAGGCATCCATGTAAATACATGGATTCCTCAGGATTGTTAGAGGGGAAAGTAAAAAAGAAGCCATCATTCATAGTCTATTTTATGGTGACTATGAACGATGTTTCCAAAATGTGCCTCTGTATTGAAAGTGCAAAGGGGCTCTTCTATCTTTGATACCTCCTACAACCGCTCAGGTATTTTGATTTATGAGATGGATTGCAGTGGTGGCTTGCGTGGTATTTCTGTCAAATGCCTATTCAGGCGCTGTTCAAATTAAGTGTTGCTCTACCCAATGTATAGAAACTTGATCTAAAAAAGCCTCCTCTGAGAAGAGTTGAGTTTTAAGAAACCTTTTCCACCCGAGGTAACGAGACAGGTATTTTGTTG
>NZ_JBLYZI010000130.1:0-12738 GCF_057680865.1 Endozoicomonas sp. Z74 | reverse complement strand
TGATTAGTATGAATCATAAGGGTTACCTTTTTACGATTTAGATTTCAGTGATTTCACCCTCTATCTAAATCGGTAACCCTTCCCTTTTTTGAAGAGGGAATTGTCAGATCAGATCTGAACTAATGCAATTCAGTAATTAAAGCCACCAATCACCTTGTGTAAACACTGGTGATTGGTGGTTATTTATACACTTTAAACCCGCCTGCAAGCAGGGTTTCAAAATGGTTAATTGCCTCTTTTCCGACCGGACCTGCATTTTCTGTTTCTTCGACACTTTTTCCATGGCCACCCCCCCCTTCGTCACTGCCTGGCCTGTTCAAAACAAGCAACGTTACTTGATGGACTTTATAATGAGGGTGACCCTGGACGTAGGATCATTCACTTCCTCCAGCGGAAATGCCCCTGAAGCATCACAGCTTAATCGTGCCTCTCCCTCAACTTCATGGAAACCAATAACCCAGCCGCTTGCTTTTAGGTAATGGCACCCTGCCCCATCTCAATAGTGGCGGCCTGTATGCCGATACAAAGATAACATCAATACAACACCACTGAGAAAAAAGTCACCAATGGACACCCCAGGTTCCCCCAGAACTCATGCGCCTTCTGGCCCGGCGCCTCTACAGCCAGAAGAGCCAAAAGAGGTCGATAACCGTGAGGGGAAAACCTGGGGAAGAAGCGTCAGCAAAGAAGAGCCAGAGGGCAGGATCACTCCTCTCTACTCAGAACAGCACTGGGAAGAAGAGGAACAGGTAGTCCCGGATTCTGTTTCCGAACTTTCTCAAGATCGGCAGGACACTGACCCGGATGCCTCCCGGCAGCCCCAGGGGCGTTTCCATAACAAGTCCGTTCGCAGGGTGGATACGCCAGATAACCCGGACGACCAGCCAGCCCCTTTCACCAGAATGCGCGGGATCCGGAAAAAGCCGGACAGCTGGGAGTATCCTGCCACTTCGCCCAGGCAACCGATGGATATTCCTGTAGAAGAAAATCTGATAGAGGAAATCCAGGCTCTGGAGGAAGAGCAGGTGGTGCCTGATATCGATGAAATAAGTCAGGAAAGTCATAGCCCCCAACCTGAAGAGGCTATGACTACCATGGTCGAAGAAGTTGAGCTCCCAGCACCGGAGCAGGGGCAGACTCCTGCCTCACAAAAAGAGCAACAAAAGGGGAACACTGATGGTAACGTGCAACAAGCCGAAGATCAGGTGGTGCCCGACCAACAGGACTCAACATCGGAAGTGCAGGCAAAGTTTCTTGAAGCCTCCCCCATATCAGACAATGCAGAAGAGCCAGTAAGTATTGACAGTGAGGACTATGAACCAGCTGAAGTGCATCGTAAAATCGCCAGGCGCGAGGCTGTGAAAAGAAAAAGATCAAAAGAGTTGGAAGGCAGCCCCGCAGAGAAACTACAGATTAATGATGACCTGAAGGCGATTTCTGCGGATGAATTGAATGTGACTTCTGTGGATGAACTGCCAGATATCCCACTGGAATCTGAAACACTTTCCCCAATGCAAAAAGAGCACACCAACTGGCAGCAAAGAATGCTCAATGTCCTGCAATCCATGGATGAGCGCCATGCACTCTCCTCACCTCCCTGGTCTGACAGACACGGCAGAATTACCCACCTGACTATGCTGGGCACCCATGATTCAGGCACCTATACCATTCGCAGCGGAGTACCGGGAATTGAAGCCTATTCAGTGACCCAGAACAGAACACTGGGAGAGCAACTTGAAAGAGGGGTTCGATATCTTGACCTGCGCATACGGTCGATATCAAAAGAGTCAAAAGCTGGCAGCGGCTTTATTATTCACCATGGTTCAATTGATGGGACAGATTGCATGCCGGAACTGAACCAGGTCATGGATTTTGCCCGCCAGCATCCGGAAGAAATCATACTGATGAAAATCCAGTTCAGTGAGGATGCCCCTGAAGCTCTGGATCGCTTTTATGATAAATTCATCCATCCAAACCAGGATCAATTTATTCGTCAGACCGATGATCAGGGTAGAGCCGTTCCCCTGTCGGATATTCGGGTAAACCGTCCAATTGATGGCAAACATAATGTCCTTCTGTTAGTGAAAGACAAGCACCAGCACCTTGCCAGAAAAGATCCCTGTTGGGACTATAAAGCCTGCGCTTTAACCAAGTGGGCCAGTACATCGAAAAGTTCCAAAATCAAGAAAGTCAACAAAGCCGTGCTGGATCGAAGTACCAGTGCCGGTGACAACGTTCTGACCATCTGCCAGATGCAGAAAACCTCTCTGATTACCGGCTCCGTCAAAAGCCTCAAGGAGCAGGCCCGCCTTAACAGTAAAGTGATCGACTGGATGGTTGACTGGACGGAACAAAACAAACGCATCAAGCCAAACATTATTAACACCGATTTTTTTGATAAATACGGTGGAGATGGAAATATCATCATGACCCTGGCCTATAACCTTCTGGGGGTCGAAGACGATCTTATCTATAAAGAGTTTCCCGAGAACGCAGAAGAAATAATGAGGGTCAGGTCAAAAATCGAAAGCGCCCATTTTCCCCATTCTGATAATCTGGACAAACTGGCAGCCCTTAAGCGCCAAAAGGGATCAGGAAAAATTGAAAAGTCCTGACAGATAAAAATAACTATGTTTATGGCCGATTGTCTATGCACCCCAGAGAACAGTACAAATCACTTCTTACTGCTTTCAGGGGAAAGTCGGAGAAACATCACAAACGCCCTTCCACGCCAGGCAGCAACCCTGGCAGGAGCCAGTCGGAAAAGATAATAAAAGCCAGAGGTTGGTTCATATAACAACAAGAAAGATGCCTGAGGACTCTCAGTGCTAGCCTGGACTTCTTGAGTCTCAGCATGACTGGCATCTGAAGAAGTGAGCCGCAATACAGCGCTTTGAAGAAAATGGTGCCTTATAGAGTGCCGTTCTGAGGACTGCAATCTAGAATGGATGGTTGATATACATCTGTCGTAATGAAGAGAGTTCAATTGAATAGAAACAAGACCATTAAGGTGGTTTTCTATCGGTATCATAGCTATTTCTACTATTCTATTAACAAAATCATTGAATCTTGAAGTAACAAGCTCCCTTTCCTCCGGCGGGGTATTTCTTAAAAAAGACTGCAAACCACTCTGATTTCTTGATACAGATAAAACAAGATTAAGAAGCAAGCCCGAAAAAAAACAGAAGTACCACTGATGCCTGGGAATACCAATAGCAATCATAGCATCAGCAAACGCACTGGCCCAAAGTAATCCTGAATGCACAGTGCGTACGTCCAACCGAAAGGATGGGGTAATCATTGACAGATAGTCAAGCAAACTCATAGTACAGCGGTTTACTTCATTCGATGGCCCTAATCTGGCAATTTCAACCCCTTCCAAATTTTGGCTACCCTGCCCCCTATAGTCCAGCAAACGATAATTGATAACGGCATTCTTTAACAATTGTAATACCTGAATGTACTGAGAATACATCAGACAATCAGAAGTATGATCACATGAGTTTTCGGGTAAATCTCCTCCACAGCCAGGACAAGTAGCTTGAGCTAAGGAGCTGGTTACAACCAGAACAACCAGGATCGTTAAAAGAGGTTTTCTCATTAATCAGGCACCAATAACATAGCAACCATCAATGGACTCTGACATCACATGAAGCGAAAAGGTTCTCTTTCTCCCTCAAATATACCAAATGAAACAGGAAGTACTGATGTACGGAAGATCCATAAAAACATAGCACCTATCCCGATAATTGAAAGACCCGATCAGGAACGGGTCTGGCAGTACTCCCGGATCATCTGCCGAATCAGAGCATCGCAGGGCAGAATATTATCAATCCCCGCCACCCCGTGCCCCGCCGACCAGACGTCCTGCCAGGCTCTGGAACTGTCAGGGTCCACGGGAGTCAGCTTTTCTCCAAAATTCACTTTGCCGGAACTCAATAGAGCGTCCATCTCATAGCCTGCAGCCGCCAGGCTTTGCCGGATGAAGTTGGAAGGTACTCCGGTGACGGCAGGGGTATGAATAACGTCGGTGGGCGCGGCTTCCACAATTAATTCCTTATGCCCCATGGGCGCCCGGCTTTCCCGGGTATTGATAAAGCGTGTGCCAATATAGGCCAGATCCGCCCCCATTAACTGGGCCGCTCTCACCTGGTTGCCACGGTTGATACAACCTCCCAGCAGCAGGGTTTTGTCCCAGAATGAACGCAGATCCTCAATCAGGGCAAAGGGGTTCAGGGTGCCCGCATGACCGCCAGCGCCACCGCTGACCGCAATCAAGCCGTCCACACCGGCTGCCGCGGCTTTTTCACCGTGGCGCTGGGTGGTGACATCATGAAAAACCAGGCCACCATAGCCGTGCACTGTATCCACTACCGGCTTCATGGCCCCCAGAGAAGTAATCACCAGAGGCACTTTGTACTTAACACACAGCTCAAGGTCCTGCTGTAACCGGGGGTTAGATTCATGAACAATCAGGTTCACTCCATAAGGTGCCGCCTTTTTCCCGGAGGACTGCTCAAAAGCTTCCAGGCGTCCGGTAATCTGCTGGAGCCACTGCTCAAAGCCTTCACTGGTCCTCTGGTTCAGGGCAGGAAACGTACCCACTACCCCCTGTCGGCAACCGGCAACCACCAGGTCGGGACCGGAAACCAGAAACATCGGCGCCATCACCACCGGAATGGAGAGCCTGTCCAGCCATTGCTCAGGAATCATTGTCGTTCACCTTGTTCTGTTTATTGGGTTTCGGGCAGTGCTCATTCCAATCTTCATTCGCCATCGGCCAGTGCTTCCAGCTGCACCATCAGCTGCCGTCCCCTGATCTGATCCCCGGGCTGAACCAGAACCCCTGTCACCCGACCGTCCATGGGAGCCGTTAACGGGTGCTCCATTTTCATGGCTTCAATCACCGCCACCGGTTCGCCTACCCGAACTCTGTCCCCCTCTGATACATAAGTTTCGACCACCACACCGTCCATAGAGGCCAGCACCTGGTCCGAAACCTCCACCTTCTGCCGGGCGGATATCAAGGTCTGGTCCGAAATCTGGAGATTGCCATTGGGGCTACTGAGCCACAGACTTTTATCCCGGATGTCCAGGACAAAAGCCCGGGTTTTGATCACTCCCTGGCAACCATAACGAACCCTTGTTCCTGCACAATCAAGCAGTGAAATTTCATGACTCCAGCCATCGGAAGTGGACTCGACGCGGATATCTCCATCATGGGAATAATCCACCCGGAGCCAGTGCTCCCTATCAGCCACTTTCAGTTTCAGGGGGCGGCCCCCCATCATTCTTGGGCCCGCTGACAGCCCTGAGCCAACTAACGGCTGATCCAGCAAATCACGGGTCAACAGGGAAGCAGCCAGAGCCAGCTCTTCCTGACCCACCCACTGCCCTGTCAGGGTCGGGTTATCCGAAAAGGCCTCCCCCATAAAATCCGTCGTCGCCAGCCCCTCAATAAAAGACGGATCCCTCAGCACCTCAGACAGAAACGCCCGGTTGTCTCGAATACCCAGCAAATGAGAGTCGTCCACCAGCCGTACCAGACGACGACGGGCCTGTTCCCTGGAAGAACCCCAGGTGATCAGTTTTGCCAGCATAGGATCATAAAAGGCGGTGATCTCCTGACCTTCTGCCAGCCCCGAATCCACTCGAAAGCCGGACTCCATTCCCTCTGCAGACGCCGGTTCCCATAGAAGTATCTGTCCGGTCTGGGGCATAAAGCCATTGGCAGGGTCTTCCGCATAAAGCCTCACTTCCATGGCATGGCCGGTAAGGGTCACCTCATCCTGACTGAGCGGCAATGGTTCTCCACTGGCCACCTCTAACTGCATGGCCACCAGATCCAGACCGGTCACCAGCTCCGTTACCGGGTGCTCAACCTGCAGCCGGGTGTTCATTTCCAGAAAGTAGAAATGCCCCGTCTCATCCAGCAGGAATTCAACAGTGCCTGCTCCCACATACTGGCAGGCAGCCGCGGCCTGAGTAGCGGCCTGGCCCATTCTCTGACGCAAGGCTTCCGATACCGCTGGGGAGGGGGCTTCTTCAACCACCTTCTGGTGACGCCTCTGGACCGAGCAGTCCCGTTCCCCCAGGTGAATGACATTGCCGTGGGTATCTGCAAAGACCTGGATTTCAATATGGCGGGCACCGGACAATGCTTTTTCAACAATCAAATCGCCATTGCCAAAGGCGCTCAGCGCTTCCGACCGGGCTGATTGAATTGCGCTTATCAGTCCCTGTTCACTTTCCACCCTGCGCATCCCCCGGCCTCCTCCGCCGGCAGAAGCTTTAAACATAACCGGGAAGCCTATGGCCAGAGCTTCCTCCTGCAATCGTTCATCACTCTGGTCGTCTCCTTCATACCCGGGAATACAGGGCACCCCGGCATCCAGCATGGCGATTTTGGAGCGTCGCTTACAGCCCATCAGTTCGATCGCACTGGCCTTCGGCCCGATGAATATTATTCCCGCAGCCTCACAGGCCCGGGCAAATTCGGCATTTTCCGACAAAAAACCGTAGCCCGGGTGGATCGCGTCGGCGCCAGCCGTTCTGGCGGCCTCAAGCACCCGATCAATGCTTAAATAACTCTCACCCACGGGAGCGGCACCAATACACACTGCCTCATCGGCCTGCAGAACATGGGGTGCGTTGGCATCAGCCTCGGAAAAAACGGCTACTGTCCGATACCCAAGCCCATGGGCCGTTCTCAGAATACGAACCGCAATTTCTCCCCGGTTGGCCACCAGGATTTTTTTGAAGTCGTTCCGGCATAACATCATCTTGCCTGCCTCTTTCTTGTATTTATCGATTGGTATTCATCATGTATTTGCTGATAATCCCCAGCATTACCTCATCCGCCCCACCTCCGATGGAGCCCAGACGGTTATCACGATAAAAGCGACTGACCACGTTATCCCACATATACCCCATTCCACCCCAATACTGAAGGCAGGCATCGGTCACTTCCCGGGAAAGACGTCCTGACTTCAGTTTTGCCATGGAAGCCAGCCGCGTGACGTCTTCTCCATTCACATAGGCTTCCGTAGCCTGATAAACCAGTGCCCTTAATGCCTCCACTTCGGTCTGCAGTTCCGCCAGCCGGAACTGAATCACCTGGTTGGCAATCAGCGGTTTACCAAAAGCCTGGCGCTCACGGGTGTAGTTCATGGTTTCATTGATGCAGATCTCCATGCCTTTCAGGGACATGGCGGCCACATACAGCCTCTCCTCCTGAAACTGCACCATCTGCATGGTAAATCCGGCCCCCTCAGTACCAATCCGGTTTTTCCGGGGTACCCGGACATTGTCAAAAAAGATCTGGGCGGTATCCGATGAGCGCATGCCCAGCTTGTCCAGCTTTTCTGAAAAGCTGATTCCGGGTAGATTCGTGGGTACCACAATCAGGGATTTATTCTTGTGGGGCGCCTCATCAGAGGTATTGGCCAGCAGGCAGATAAAATCCGCCTGGGTAGAGTTGGTGATCCACATCTTGGAGCCATTAATCACATAGTCATCGCCGTCTTTAAAGGCACTGGTTTTCAATCCCGCGACATCAGACCCCGCCCCGGGCTCACTGACGCCAATGCAGGCCACTGATTCCCCGGCAATGGCAGGAGCCAGGAACTGTTCCCGTACATAGTCACTGCCAAACCGGGCCAGGGCTGGAGTAGCCATATTGGTCTGCACCCCAATAGCCATGGGAACCCCACCACAGCGAATGGCTCCAAATTCCTCTGCAGCCACCATCTCATAGCTGTAATCCAGGCCCATCCCCCCATTTTCAACCGGTTTGCTGATTCCCAGCAGACCCAGCGCCCCCATTTTTCTGAACAGGGATTTCGCCGGAAAAATGCCCGCTTTTTCCCACTCATCCACATAAGGGTTGATTTCATTCTCCACAAAGCTGCGGATGGTTCGCCGAAGCGCCTGGTGCTCCTGGGTCAGTTGCATGGAATTGTCCTTTACTATTGTTCGCTCAAGGCTGTTTATTGTTTGATGACGCCCTCAAAGGGCTTTTATTGCACCCAAGGGCGCTGATCAGAATCCAGGCTCCAACCCTCACCCAAACCCTCTCCCAGAGGGAGAGGGCTTTCAATATTGGCACCGTCAACACCCTCTCCCTCTGGGAGAGGGCCGGGGTGAGGGAAAGCCATTAACCGTTCAGGGCGGAGTTAGCAGGATCAGCTACCGAAGCCTCGATCAAACCTATGGGAGTCTCCCCGGCATAGCCGGGGGTTTACCTAATGATTAATTACTTGCTCAAGGCTCTCATCTCAGAATCTCGCCACACCAAAATCATTACCCGACAGTTTCCGGTGCCGGGCCTGCCAGCAAATATCCAGAAGGCTGGCCAACAGTGTCCGGGTATCCCTGGGATCAATCAGCCCGTCATCCCAGAGTCGCGCCGTGCCAAACAGCGCGGTTGAACCGGCATTCAATTTTGCGGCCGTCATCTGTTCCAGCTGGGTCAATTGGGCATCGTCCGGCTCCACGCCCTGTTTTCGCATTTTCTCTTCAGTAACAATCCTGAGCACCTTACCCGCCTGCTCCCCACCCATCACTGCGGTCCGGCTGTTGGGCCAGGCAAAAATAAACCGGGGATCCAGACCCCGGCCGCACATGGCGTAGTTACCGGCCCCGTAAGAACCACCAATCACAATGGAGATTTTGGCAACCCGGGCATTGGCCACTGCCTGAATCATTTTCGAGCCGTGCTTGATGATGCCGTTACGCTCCGCATCGGTTCCCACCATAAACCCGGTGGTATTGTGCAGAAATACCAGGGAACGCTGACCCTGTTCACACAACTGGATAAACTGGGCTGCTTTGTTGGCCCCTTTGGGGGTAATAGGGCCGTTATTACCAATGATGCCAATACTGTGTCCATCAATATGAGCGAACCCGCACACCGTCTGACGATCCAGCTCCGGCTTGAAGTCCTGAAACTCGGAACCATCCACCAGCCGGGCAATGACTTCCCGAACGTCGTAAGGCTTTTTGCTATCACAGGGGATAAGCCCCAGTAACTCTTCACTGTCGTACAGTGGTTCAGTGCCGGATTTTTTCACCGGCAGAAGCAGCTGTTCATTCCAGGGCAGGCTCTGCATCACCTCCCGGGCAATCCGTATCCCATCAGCATCATCTTCAGCCAGATAGTCCGCGGTACCCGCTTCAAGAGCATGAAGTTCAGCCCCTCCCAACGCTTCATCCGTGGCCACTTCACCGGTGGCGGCTTTCAACAGAGGAGGCCCGGCCAGAAACATCTTTGCCTGATGGCGAACCGCAATCACATAGTCCGACAATCCCGGTTGATAGGCACCACCCGCCGTGGCATTGCCATGCACAACAGTGACCTGTGGAACCCCTTGTGCTGACAACCGGGCCTGGTTGGCAAATGCCCGGGCACCGGTAACAAAGACATCCGTCGCATAATTCAGGTTGGCCCCACCACTCTCTGCCAGGGTCACCAGGGGGAGTTTATTCTCCCGGGCAATCTCCTGCAGCCGGAGGGTTTTCTCAAGACCGGTGGGAGAAATGGTTCCCCCTTTGATGGCACTGTTGTTCACCTGCACCATGCAGCGAACTCCGGCTACATAACCCATTCCGGCAAGAATCCCGCCACCGGCAGTGGAACCGTCCTTATCATCATGCATCTGCAGGCCTGCCAGGGAACAGAGTTCAATAAAGCTGGAACCGGGATCCAGCAGCAGATTCAGGCGCTCCCGGGGCAGCAGTTTGCCCTGCTGGTGAAATTTATCCTCAGCGGCACTGGATCTTTCCAGCCCCTTTTGTTCAAGCGCCCTGAATTCATTCACTTTCTCCAGCATCGCCTGCCGGTTGTCCTGAAAACCACCGCCATGGACATCTATTTCAGACTGGATAACCGCCATGGCTTCCCCCTGTTCGATTGTTGTTTTTTTTTCGTTATGCCTTTTCAATCAAAGCAAGCTCTTCGGAATTGAAACCGGCATATCCAGCAGTTGCTGGGCAATGGCTTTCCCTTGGGGATCCACTCGCAAACTGGCCATTCCGCCGCCACCCAGGCTGTTTTCCAGCAGGATGTTCATGGCACCCATTCCCGGCAACTGATAGCGTGTCACCCGACTGGTTTTATCAAGAAGGTGTGACAGGTAATTGGCAACATTCTCCTCCGTCAGTGCCGCTTCGATATACGGCAGATAGCGCTCGTTCCGGGCCATCACGCCAATATTACAGTGGTTTCCTTTATCACCGCTTCTGGCAACTGCCAGCTCAATCAGTGGAACCAAAAGGGTATTTTCCTCCTTCAGTGGCACTGGTAAATCATGATCGGTCCACTGGGTAGAAGGCCGGGTCTGATCCAGGCCTGAAGGAACATCAACGGCAAACGTTTCGGATTCCTCACCATCCAGCAAACTGAATGATACGGGCACCTGCGCTTTGTTGATCAGGAAGGAAAACAGACAGAGCCTCGGCGATGGCCTGGGACGACCTCCCACCAGACCGGTGATACCCGGCGCCATGGCGGTAGCCGCCTGGGCAATCTCCCTTCCAAACACACCCAGGGCTTTGGGATCATCATGGGAGACTGAGAGGGTCACCACCACTTCCCGGCTATTCTGGTTGCACGCCTGCTGTCCATAGGTTGCCTCTGTGCCCAGCAACTCAATGTTCACCTCACGGAAATCCGCCATACCCCTGGCCTGATAGAGCGCCTGCACCCGGGTGATAATGGCATTCGCCACCGTCCGGGCTTTTTCTCCTGCTTCCCGACCGGCCAGCAGAAAGCTGGCGGTACTGCGATACCCCTCCAGATAGGTGGCACTGACCTTATATTGCTGACTGCTGGGCCGCCCCCTGGCTCCGGAGACCCGCACCCGACTCTCGTCTTCTTCCCTGAGTTCAACCCCAGTAAAGTCACAAACGACATCTGGCAGTTGGTAGGCACTGGGGTTGCCGATCTCATAGAGAATTTGCTCCCCCACTGTGTGGCGACTGACCAGGCCTCCCGCCCCTTCCGGCTTGGTCACCACAAAATCACCATTGTGATGGCACTCAACCACAGGAAAACCCATATTGGCGTACCCCTCCTTCACCAATCGCCAATCGGTAAAATTCCCCCCGGTGCACTGGGTTCCACATTCAATCACATGGCCAGCGAGGGAAGCCTGGGCCAGACGATCGTAATCCTGCCAGCTCCATCCGAACTCATGCACTAATGGTCCCAGTACCACCGCGCTGTCCACCACCCGGCCAGTGATCACGATATCAGCACCAGCGGCCAGAGCGGCGGTAATACCACTGGCTCCCAGGTAAGCATTAACGCTGGTACAAGCATCCGGTATGGGCTTGCCACTGAACATTTCCTGAATATTCTGCTGCCTGAAGCTTGGTTGCAGAGCCATAAGATTATCGCCTTCCACAACCGCTACCTTCAGGTTCAACCCCTGCTCCTGGATCACCTGCATCAATGCCTGGGCACACCCCATGGCATTGATACCACCGGCATTGCTGCATACCTTGATCTCCTGACGGGCAATCTCATTCAGCAGGGGTTTCAAGGTGTGGATAAAATCGGGAGCGTAACCGCTATCGGGATTTTTCATCCGGGCACCCGCCATGATCGACAGGGTCATCTCTGCCAGATAATCAAAAACCAGGTAATCCAGTTCGCCCTTGCTGACCAGTTGTTCTGCGGCAACGGACGTATCCCCCCAGAAAGCGGAGGCACACCCTATTCTTATGAGCTTTTCGTTCGCTACGGGCATCTTTTCAGAGGTTAGCGTTGCAGGGTCTGACATAATTTGATCCAGCCACAACCAATTCTTTTTTTATACGACGATGTTTTATTTGTAGTTGCCTGAATACTTTCCAGTGGAGATTCAAGCTTCTGGAGACATTACCAAGCAAGCGCTTGGTTGGCAACCAGAGTTACAGTACACTCGACTCTTATCCCTTTAACACCAGGACGCCTTATGCCCGCTGCCCAACTGCCTGATCATCAGAATATCCCACTGGAAAGCCAGCTGGTTGCAGAGGGGCTGATCACCCGACCTGACAGCCCCAAAGGCAGGCTCCTGCTGCAGGCAGCCACTCTGTTTCGTGACAAAGGTTACGAGCGAACCACCGTGCGGGACCTGGCCAAAGCCGTAGGTATTCAATCAGGCAGCATCTTCCACCACTTTTCCAGCAAAGAGCAGATACTTCTGGCAGTAATGGAAGAAACCATTCATCTGAATACTGAGCGAATGAGGCTGGCCCTGAGAACCTATCCTTCTACCCGGGAGCAACTGCTGGCACTGATCCGGTGTGAATTGAACGCGGTACTGGGGAAAACCGGTGCAGCCATGGCGGTCATTGTCTATGAGTGGCGTTCCTTGAAGCCGGAAAACCAGGAAACCATTCTTGAGCTTCGCGCTGTTTACGAGCAACTCTGGCTGGATGTGCTGGAAAAAGCCAGAGAAGAAAAACTGGCAGTGATTGATCCATTTATCCTCCGTCGACTGCTGACCGGAGCTATCAGCTGGACGATTAACTGGTATAAAGAAAATGGGGAGATGGATATGGAAGAGCTGGCAGAGATGGTGTTGACCCTGGCTATAAAATAGCTAAAAAACTCATTCCTGACATGCATTAGTTCAGATCTGATCTGACAATTCCCTCTTCAAAAAAGGGAAGGGTTACCGATTTAGATAGAGGGTGAAATCACTGAAATCTAAATCGTAAAAAGGTAACCCTTATGATTCATACTAATCA
>NZ_JBLYZI010000129.1:0-13182 GCF_057680865.1 Endozoicomonas sp. Z74 | reverse complement strand
CAACAAAATACCTGTCTCGTTACCTCGGGTGGAAAAGGTTTCTTAAAACTCAACTCTTCTCAGAGGAGGCTTTTTTAGATCAAGTTTCTATACATTGGGTAGAGCAACACTTAATTTGAACAGCGCCCTGTCGGAGTATGTACCTACTTCCTCCTCGCAGCTTGTGCAGACTTCTACGGCATAGTTTAAAGCGTTAGCCAGTGTTTCTGTGTAGCTCCCTTTTAATGAATAAATTTGAAAGCCATCACTGACCAACAACTGGCAAGGAATATCACCACTGTAGATATGCTCAGCAGCAAGGTGACGGTGGGTTGCGCTTTGTTGGCATGGGGGGAAAGGGCATTTTGCTTGATTATGAAATGACTGAATATGCTGTTTTAATCTGGCCCGCCGTAGTAACGGGTTTTGTCTGCAGTCAGGGAAAGGGCACTGAATGGCCATGGATCGTTCTAGTTTCGACTTTACATGTTTCTTATTTGCCTGATATGTTTTCCGCTGAGCCGTTTCAGCTTTTTTCAAATATATAATTCTATAATGCCGGTTTGATTCAACATGTTCTCCCATATGGATATAAAGGTCTCCAATATCATTAATGGTATTCCCTTGGGAGCAGAGTCTACACAGATACAGAAGTCGGAGTTGTCGTTCGCAAAAGCAGGTTGGGGCTTGTTGAAGGCTGGGGGCGCATTCTTTGCATAGGGGCTTCTGGCAGCAGGATGTTTTGAACCCGTTACGGGGATTAATAGGGTCACCGCAGGAGACACACTGTAACTGATCGCTATCAGTCATTAAAAGCTTAGATGCCGGTAATTTTCGTTTATAAGGGTCTTGCTCATCTTCATCATCTCCCGGGCTGCCAGCTCCTGATATCCCTTCACTGGCAGTAATGTTTTTGCAGAGTATAGAGCCTGGTTTTTGTGCTGCTACCTTTACGGGTACTGAGCTATCGGTTCTGGCTTTTTTAGAGGGCTGTGGGCAGGTAACAGGCAATGACTTTATGGTTGTGTAAAAAGGCGCCAAAAAGGAAACAGAAAAGAGCGAGGGGAAGTCTTGCGAGATGCGATGAATAAGTTTCATGGCCTGCCTGAGCGGTGGAAAAGAAGGTGGCTTCTGCAATTAGAAGAATAGAAATAATGCTTTTTTTCATCAGGGAAAATGTTCAGTGGGTCAATATTTGAGGAAGTTATAGTGCAGGATTAATAGGAGAGCCATGTAAGGTCACTCAAGACTTTACTGGGAGGTAGTATCTGATTGGCAAGGATAGATTGGCGGAACCCTCAATATGGGTGTAGCCTGTGGTTTTAAAAGGCTATGGAATTGCCTTTTTCTGCAGAGCTGTCACAGTTGCTGGTGGATATGCGGATAGCTGTGTTCTGGTTATGATTGTGATTATTGATGCGGCGGTCTTATCAAGATAAGTGAGCTTGCGATGAAAAAACTGAAGAATGAAAAAGAGCTGGTAAAAAAAGCCATTGAATTAGGGATGAAATACGGTGAGCAGCGGGGGGTGGTGGAGTTTGAAGCAACAGATTCCGCCAATGAAAAAATAGAATATATCTATCGCCTTCTGGTGCATGATAAATTACTTCAGCCTCTTCCGGAGGATCAGGTCTCCCAGAAATCCATGAAACATAAGCTGGCTATCTGGGCTTCCCGACAGAAATAGAAGAGAGCAGTACACTATTCACTGCTCTCCCGGTGGTTAGGCCAGCCCGTCTGGCAGTGGCAGAAGTGAAGGCCAGGTATCCGTCGGATACCTTTTCTCTATAGTCTGGGAGCCAGGAACACAAGCCGATAAAGGCGTGGCTTCATTTTCATCACTCCTGGAGGTGTCTATGGCAGGTTCAGCCAGTGAATACAGGAGTCAGGAGGACTGGGATCAGGAATACCGGGAGGGCGCTCATTGGGAAAAATCAGCCAATCCTTTCCTGGTGGATTTCGCCATGGGTTTACCAGCGGAATGCCGGATTTTAGATGCCGGCTGTGGAAGTGGGCGGGACAGCCTTTTTTTGGCAGAGAAAGGCTTTCGAGTGACCGGTCTGGACCTCTCGCCAGTTGCTATCAGAAAGGCCCGGGATGAAGCACTGAAACAGGGGTTGGAGGTTGACTTTATTACCGGGAACCTGGATCACCTGGAGCCATTCAGTAACGACTGTTTTGATGCCATATATTCCGGATATGTCATGCCCGGTATTGATATGGAGTGTGTACTGCCCCAGCTTGCCCGGGTTCTGAAGCCACAGGGGCAGGCGTTGTTTGTAGCACTCTATGAAACCCTTTATGATCCCCCCTGCCGGTTTGACCTGGTGGTGGATCTGAAGGGGCTGGAGAAGCAGATACGTTCTTTTTTCAGAGTGACAGGCCAGCAGCAGGACTGTTTTGAAGAAACCGATCAGCATGGATTCCATCGGCATAAAAGAGCGATCTTTCATCTTGCCTCCCGTAGCAGACCGGTTGTTTGATGATAACGAAGCACCAACAGACTCTGAATGGCAGGGGCTGTTCTAAGGGAGATTGGTTTGCCCCATTGCATTATTGAATATTCTGGAGAGCTGGAAAGTCAAGTTGCTCCCGATCGGCTGGTGGACCTTGTTTTAACGGGTGCTCTGGCATCCAGACTGTTTAACGACACAGCTATCAAGGTTCGTGCCCGGCCCTATGATCATTATTGGGTGGAAGGTGGTCGTATGAATTTTGTTCATGTGACTGCCAGAATTCTGTCGGGCAGGAGCCCTGCACAGAAACAACAGCTTTCTGCAACGATTCTTCACCAACTCCAAACCCTTCAGGTCGGCCCTGTTTCTTTGACTGTTGACGTTGTGGATATGGAGAGGACGGTTTATTCGAAATGCGTCGTTTCCTGAACCCTTTTGATCAACCGGGTGGTTGGGGCTATATCATTTCGTCGTAGGTGCTGGAACAAACCAGTTGCATATTCGATGACAGCCGCCGTCCCAATCGGCTTTTGGCTTCACAGATGCTGTGAAACAACAGCGGCTTGTCACCTCGGTTGCTCAACAGGGGCTCCCCCTCCACCTGACAGAGATAAATATCACCTTCATGGCTGAGGAGTTCAATGAAAGGGCGTTTTTTACGGCTTAAGGTTTTGAGTTCTTTAAGGGTCATTCGTTTCTCCTGTGTAGAAAGGGTTAGCTCAGCGCTAAACCCTGACTTTAAAAATGTTTTCTGGGAATCAGTTCTCCTTCAAAAGGGTTGTCCAGCCATGAACGGCTACCTGCATTGCTGGCCATAGGATAGGCATGCATGATTTTGCTGACTTGTTCTTTGTCGGAGGGGGCGATATCGATGATCAATAACGCTCCACCCTGTTCAATATGGTCGTGAAAGGGTTGCAGCCGGTAATTGTCACTGGAGGCTCCGATAAGCCCTCCTAGCCAGGTGGAGAAGCCAAGGGTTATCAGTACGACGAACAGTGTTACTGCAGGGCTGACAGGAAATCCTTCCAGAAGAGAAAACGTAGAAAAACCTGCCAGTGTGGCCAGTAAAACGCCCACTATAAAGCCTCTTTCACCGCTGTGAATGGTGTCAGATTCTTCCAGAAAGCTGAGGTCCTGAAGGTGGTATTCCTGAGTACGCGTATGGTCCCGATGAGCAATGTGTATTCTTTCATGATCAATACCGGAACTTTCAAGCATCTCTGTCAGCTCGCGGGCGGTTTTTAAGCCTGGTAGTAGATACAGTTGTTTTTTCATTAGTTCGCTCCTTCAAACAATGAATAAAAACAGGAAGCAGAGAAAGGTTTGATTTTAGTTAAGCACCTTTATTTCATCCGCTGATTAAGGCAGCGTTATCCTTTAGTATTAGAAAGTGGGTTGTTTTTGGGGTGTTTAATTATCTTTGATGGGTTTGTACGCAGGAATAGCCCAATTGGATTTGAAATAATGGTTACTATTATTATTTGACTGAGTCCAGAGTGGAGTGCTGATTAAAAACAGGGAGTTAGCCTGTTATGGTGGTCTCAGAAGAGATGCACAATCCGCAGGGGGAAGTCAGAGCCGCATTCAGCGGCTGTCAATATTATTTCTGCGCCGGAACTCCCCCGGGGTGATCCCTGTCCATTTTTTAAAGGAGCGGTGAAACGCACTCAGTTCTTCAAACCCCATCATGACCGCGGCGGCGGTGATACTGATATCGGGTTGGCTGAGGTATTTGATGGCCTGATCCCTGCGGCATTCGTCCTTTACCTTCTGGTAAGAGGAGCCCTCTTTTACCAGGTGTCTGCGAAGGGTTCTGATGGGAATATCGATCATCTCGGACACTTCGCTGAGCTTGGGAATGTTGCCGCTCTGTTCACGGCTGATCAGCGAACGCATTTTTGGGGCCAGGTTGTGATTGTGCTGGGTAGTCTCGATATCGAACAGGGCGGAGGGGCCTGCGTTCAATAGTTGATCCAGGCTGGCTTTTGTCTGGTTGATGGGCAAGTCCAACGCTTCTGCACTGACCTCAATGGCGTTTTCTGCCTGGTCAAACAGGATCGGGCATTCAAAGTGGAAGCGAAAGTCTGTGAGGTTCAGCATGGCAGGGCCTGTCAAGCTGACCGAATGGACCTCAATGTATTGCCCCGTCAACCAGCAGCAGAAGCGGTGCCACAGAGCCAGGCTGTAAACCATTCGAAGCTGTCTGGAGGAATTGATGGCTTCCCTGGGCAGACCGCTGTATCCGGCATGAAGGAGGCGAAGACGCTGACCATCTTCAGATAATTGGAAAAGCTGGGCGTTTTCGGGAAGAGTGCCGCCAAAGGTGGGGCTGCCGGCCAGAAAGTGGCGGGCTTTATTCAGGGCCGTTCTGAGGGTAGAGCATTCAACCAGGTGGTAGCACATGGTTTGAAGGGAGTCCTGAGGGATCTTGCAGTTGGACCGGTATTTAGTGATTTCACCTTGCAACAGTTCAGATACAGAAAGGTACAGCTTTCTAAAAGTTTCTGGAGTAACGCCCTCGGGTACTGATTTCTCCTGCTCCAGTGGGTTGAAGTCCAGTTTTACATCCCTGGCCAGCTGCTCAATGTCACAGCCTTCTTCCGCAGCCACTTTCAGGAGCGGGACGACATAGTTGACCGGTATCCGACACTCAGTTGCCATTGTCGTTATTCTCATCAGTCCATAGGCGTTCAGATGCTGATGGTGTCGATCCTGACAGTACCAGCACTGCAATGACAGGTCAGCCGACCTCAGGGTATGAGGCGGCTGTCTTTTTTTAGGTCATGCCTTTATACCATGAAAGGCGCATTTTGCGCTTCTTCAGGCTTCATAGCGGAACAGGAAATAGCCTTTATGAATTTCAGTTAGTCCATAAAAGAGCTATTTTTTGTACAGCTTTTTGCTTGGGGCACCGTTTTCACCGGGCCACATGGAACTGCCGATGGTGTCGGCAAAGGGCCAGAAACCCTTTGGATCCAGTGGTTTGTCAAGAGTGATGTTTCTTGCCTTGAAGGTGGGGGTCCACAGGTACGCCTCGGGAGTGCTCTTAACGGGCAATAGCTGGGCGACAGGGTCCCAGGGGCTTTCGTTCAGAGTCAGGGTGCCTTCCACTTTTTCCAGACAAGCGGTGCCGTACCGGCTGTAGACCCTGACTACATGGGGAGGGAAATCATAATTGTTGGGCATCATGTCCACGGCGCGGGAGTATTTTACCCACCACTCGTTCACTTCAACGTCCTGCATTTCCTCAGTGATTTCTACCGGGCCTTTGACTTTGCCACTGAACTCCAGGAAGGTGTGCCCCCGATGGACGACGCTGGCTTTAACGTCATCAAACATCCGGAAGTATTTGGTTTCTGCATAGAACTTGGGTTGTCCCCAGCGTTCTTTACTTCCGTAAACAACGGCTTCCTGGTCGATGCCAATACCCATGGTGTATTCGCCTTCCACACCGTCCACATCAGCGGCGATATTCACTACAACGCCGTACTCGGGTTCATTCAGCACGGGGAAATTGTAAATGATGAGGGTGACTCTGGGGGTTTTAGCCGGCTCTATGCCTGGAGGGAGGAGGCGAGCAATGCACTCAGGATCGGTTTCATAGGTGATCTTGAGCATAGGCCAGTTCATGATGTCGCCGGGCTTGATCATAGGGGCTTGAGGATTGTTGCTCATAGCAGGTTCTCTTGTTGTTATTATCTGATGCAGGTGACGGCTTTCCCTGAGGAGAAGCCGTCACTGGTTATTTGGAACAGAATGGCTGCCTATTGTTCAAGCAATGGCCAGCAGCTCTTCCTTACGGGTGGATTCCTCCAGCTCCTGTTCATCGTAGAACTGGTTGAACCATTTCCGGTACTGACCAATAGGGCCATCACCGTCACAGAGGATGGGAGTGGCTTTGTACACCTTGTTTTCCCAGATGGGGATGTCCTGCTGAACCTGGTGGCACAGCTCTTTGACAAAACCATCCGCATAAATCTGCTTCATTTCAGACTGGGCTTTGGGCAGGGTGAAGTTAAAGCGAAGGTGAATGGTCTGGTCGTCGATGGGGGTCACTGTGCCCATAAGTACCACTTCAAACAGACGCATGAACTTCTGGTAGGTTTGTCCCGGGCCTACATTGTACGACTCCAGCCGGGCTGCCTCGAGGTTGTCACCGGTGTGGTTAACGGAGCCGTCTTCTTCTACGGCATGGGTGTTGGCATCAAACACGGTGCTGCGACGGTGACCTTCCATCACCACTTCGCTCTCCGGCATGAACGGCACATTATGTACTGTGACGAAGTGGGCGATATCGGCTGCGTTCTCACCGGTTTCCTGAATAATGGATTTGATGGTCCAGTCAAAGGTCTGGAATTCAGTCCAGCCTTCTGCTCCGACCTCGGCAATGGTCTCCACTTCCCATTTGGGAGCTTCTTCCTTGGGGTGGTACCAGGCCCAGATCATCTGATTACGCTCAACCACCGGGTAGCTGCGAATACAGGGCTTGTCCTTGACTTTGGGAGGGGTGCGCTTGGCGTAAGGAATATCAGTAAGCATCCCGGTTCCATCAAATTTCCAGGCATGGAACGGACAGCTGACGCTTTCCCCTTCAACAATGCCGCCTATACCCAGATGAGCGCCAAGGTGGGGGCAGTAAGCATCCAGAACTTTCGCCTGGCCGGACTCGGTGCGGAACAGTACCAGATCCTTGCCAAAGTATTTCAGAGGTTTGACTTCACCTTTCTTCAGATCTTTTGAGTATTCCACAGCGTACCAGCCAAAGGGAATTGGCTTGTTATAGCGCTTGCTCATGGGGTGATTCTCCCAAATCCTGATTTTATTGTTTTTTGTATTGGCAATGCTGTCGCCAAACAGTCCACCGCGGTTGATGGTCGGTATACAGCCGATTACCAGGCCATGGCTTTTTTATGTCATTCAACCGGCCTCCCTTTCTGTGGCCATTCAGCTGCGATCACAGGCGGGAAAGGAAAGTTTATGATGTAATTCGGTAACTGTTGTAAAACAAGTTACACCAGTGTAACTTTGCAATCAAGTATCAAAATGCGCTGAAAAATTGTCCCAGATCAAAATTCAGGCAGGTTTGGTGCTGGGGGGAGCTTCTACTATCCGGCTTCCCTCTGTGTCAGTAATGGAGAAAAAAAATAATGAAAGACTTCAAAGACAAGGTGGCCGTCATTACCGGTGGTGCCAGTGGGGTAGGTCGGGCGATTGCCCAGCTGCTGGGTAAGGAAGGCGCCAAAGTGGTTGTCTCTGACATTGAAGCGGGAGCCCTGGATAAAACCGTCAGCGAACTCCAGGCCAACGGTGTCGACAGCATGGGATTTCAGGCGGACATTACCAAGCAGGAAAGCCTTGAGGCGCTGGCTGAAGCCACTCTGGAAAAATACGGGGAAATGCACCTGGTATTTGCCAACGCGGGGGTGGGTACCGGTGAAGCCGGCAATATGTGGGGCTACAATATGAACGATTGGGAGTGGGGGTTTCGGGTGAATACCTGGGGGCTGATTAACACAATCAACGCCTTTTTGCCCAAGTTGTTGGCCCAGAAGCAGGAGGCCAATTTTGTGATAACCGGCTCCGGAAATGGTGCCTACTTCATGCTGCCACACACGCCTATTTATACGGCCACCAAGGCGGCGGCACAGGCCATCACTGAAAACCTGTATTTCCAGCTTCAGCAGATGAACTCAAAGGTTAAGGTGAACGCGCTTTTCCCTGGACCCCATGTAGTAAATACCGGCATTTTCAATTCTGAGCGCAACCGTCCCGAAGACCTGCCTGAAGATCCCAACAAGCCAGACTCCGGCATTCATTCTGTTGAAGATATGAGAGCCATTATGGCCCAGTTTAAAATGGAGCTTCAGACCACGGAGCCGGAGGAAGTGGCCGAAACCGCACTGCAGGGGATCCGGGAAAACAAGTTCTGGATTGCGCCCATGACGGACAAGATTCGCACTGCCATTCAGGAGAGAACAGACAATCTGCTCAATGGAGTGAACCCGACGCCTCCAAATGTTATCTGACCCCTGGCAGCCTGCCGGACTTACGACAATTTCGGCCTAAAATCCAGAAAGAACGGCCAAATCTTACGATGAATTCGATTAAATAGACCGGCTACTTGTGCCCTATGGGTATTCGCACGAATCCATCGAAAGATTTGACTCGTTCTACTGAACTTTATGCTCGAAAGCATAAGTCCGACAGGCTGCTAGGATGAGATGAATAATTCAGCCGTTTCACTATGAGGTGATTCGGCTGTTTGGAAAACACATCAGGCTGCTGACGGGAAATGGCAGCCTGAATGCCAGTGCATGTCTTTTATAAACAGGCTTTTTCTAAAAGGTTTTTTATAAAAGTGCTGCTCTCATTCAGGAGGATAAAAGGCGTTGACAGTCCAGACAATGGGGCGCCGGGAGCGCAAGAAGCAGGCGGTAAGGGAAAAAATTGCAGAACAGACCATTGCTCTGATCCGGCGACAGGGGGTTGATGGTGTGACGGTGGAAGGCATCTGTGAAAGAGCCGATATTGCCAAGAAGACATTTTATAATTACTACAGTTCACGGCATGAGCTGATGAACGAGATCTGCAATTCCACCATCCAGTCGCTGATTCAGAGCATGATTGATCATGCCATGACTGAGGGAAGAGACCTGGAAGAGCAGCTGGATATATTGTTCGCGATTCTGAAGAAAAGCTACACCCGTGCGGACCGGCTTGAAAAAGAATTGATTGATTATATGGTCAGTCAATTCCCCAACCATCGAAGCCAGAGCGCTTATCAGCTTGATTTCACCCACAAAGGGTATGTCCGGTTGTTTGAGCATAATGCCCATCGGTTGAAACCGTTTCTTGATCCAATGTTCTGTGCCGAAATCACCGTGGCTATGGTCAATGGCCTGACTTTAAACTGGCTGAATGATGATGCTTATGATATCGAACAGCGGCTGGATGCTTTGAAAGAGTATTTGACCGACAGCTTTTTGATACCTTCTTCCAGTTGATCTTTCTCAATTAGAGGACAAGCCAGGTACTTTTCTCGCGGTATACCCCTTGAGCAAAATTCATAAGACAGAGCTGGTTGCTCGGTTTTTTTATCCATAAAAACGTTCAATAAGTATAAAAAAAGGAGAGAACGATGTCCGGTTGTCTTGAGAATAAAGTTGCTTTTATTACCGGTGGCGGCAGTGGTATCGGTGCCGCCACTGCGGAGCGTTTTGCCCGGGAAGGAGCCTATGTGATTGTCTGTGGGCGTCGTCTTGATCCTTTGCTGGCGGTGACTGAGCGTATTCAAAAAGCCGGTGGGCAAGCCAGCGCTGTAGTGGCAGATGTCAGTAATGAGCAACAGTTTGTCGGGGCACTTGAAAAGGCGGCTGATACCCATGGTCGCCTGGATGTTCTGGTGAATAATGCCATGGCATTTACCTGGGGCGCCATTGAGGGTATGAGCACTGAGCAGTGGCATGGAAATTTCAACACTTCTGTGGACGGGACGTTCTGGGGCACCCGGACGGCTCTGCGGTTGATGAAGAAGACCGGGGGAGGCTCTGTGGTGAATGTGTCATCCATCTGCGGCACCCTGGGAACGCCCTGGATGTCCGGGTATTCAGCGGCCAAGGCCGCGGTGATCAATTTTTCCAGGGCCGCTGCGGCAGAAGGTGCGAAGGATGGAGTCCGGGTGAATGTGGTGGTGCCAGCTGTGGTGGAGACACCTTCAACCGCTGGCATGTTGGCGGATGCGGACAGCCGGGCCAGTACCGAAAAACTCATCCCCATGGGGCGAGTGGGGCAACCGGAAGAGCTGGCCAGCGCCATTGCCTTTCTTGCCAGTGAGGATGCTTCCTATATCACCGGCGCAGAACTTCCGGTGGACGGCGGTCGTTCAGCGGTGCTGATTACGGCAATGGAGTGAGGCAGGCAATGACACACCATCAATTATTCACTCCTCTGGTACTGGGGGAGCTGGAATTAAGCAACCGCATTATCATGGCCCCCATGACCCGCAACCGGGCTTCCCGGGATGGCGTGCCAACGGACCTGATGGTCCGGCACTATGCCGATCGTGCCGGGGCCGGATTGATTGTAGCGGAAGGTACCTGGCCCAGTGTGGCCGGTCAGGCGTACTGCCGACAACCCGGCATTGCTACCCGGGAGCAGATTGAGGCCTGGCAGAAGGTGACCCGTGCCGTCCATGGCAATGGGGGCAAAATTGTTCTGCAGCTGATGCATTCCGGACGAATTGGCAGTAGTAAAATCAAACCGGCCGGTGCGGATACCGTTGCGCCGTCGCCCATTCAGGCCCGGGGCGAGATTTATACCGACAGTGATGGTATGCAGCCCTTTGATTTTCCCCGTGAGCTGACAACCATAGAAGTACAGGCCGTTGTTGAAGAGTTTCGGCAGGCTGCTATTAACGCTCTTGAAGCGGGGTTTGACGGAGTTGAGTTGCACTGTACCAGCGGTTATCTGCCTATGCAGTTTCTTTGTTCAGAAACCAATCAGCGCACGGATCAGTATGGCGGGAATGCCGTAGGGCGGGCCCGGTTTGCCTTTGAGTGTCTTGAAGCCATGGCTGGGGCTATTGGCAACGGCAGGGTTGGGTTGCGGATGAACCCGGGGAATACCTTTAATGATATTCAGGATGACCAACCCGCTGAAAGTCACAGGGAGCTACTCCGACAGGTGGCTCCGTTAAAACTGGCCTATCTGCACATCATGCGCTCACCCTGCCTGGATATTGATGCGTTTCAGCTGGCCAGGGAGTCCTTCTCCGGAGGGGTGATTCTTAACGATGACTTTGATGCTGACCAGGCGGAGCGGGCGCTTGCGGATGGGGTGGGAGAGGCAGTGTCGTTTGCCCGCCATTTTATCGCCAACCCCGATCTGGTCGACCGGATCAGGCATCGTATTCCCCTTTCTGCCTTTGACCGCAGAACACTCTATACGCCAGGGGAAAAAGGCTATAACGACTACTCCAGGGCGGTCTAGCAGCCCTAGCATAGCTGGACGGCTTTCGAGGTTCCGGAAGCCGTCAGTCTCAATTAACGCACCCGGATTTTTGGAGCCGGTGTGTCCCCGCGCATGTTCAACAGGAACTGCTCAAAGGGAGCGGGTTCAGCCACTTCCGGTAAAGCGTCGGGATCAGGGCGGTTTAGCCAGAACGTTTTCCAGGAGGGGAACAGGTCATGGAAGGTTCCCTCGTAAGGTTCCCTTCCGGGCCAGCGCATTTTTCGATCGCCAATGGGTGGCTTGTTCAGGTCGGCGGCATACCAGTAGCAGGGCAGACGACGGCGGAAATACCAGCGGCCATCGATCCGTTCATAATCATCCCAGTAGAGCATCTGCATAATGACCCACTCTGCCCCGGTTTCATGCTCATTCTTGGAGTAAACCACACCGATGGCGTGGTCAGGGTCGACCAATTCAATGATGTGCTGGCCAAGGTGATGGGAGGTGCCGGTAAACTGCTCCCGCAGGGTGGTATCTACCCAGGCTTTTAAATGGTCCCGTCCGGTTTTTTCCCGGCTTACCCGAATATCCGGGGCAAATAAGCCCACGTGGGCATCCACGTCCCTCATGTCCAGGGACAGCGAATATTTGCCCGCCAGCTGTCGAATTTCTTCTATGGATTCAAGCCGGTCGATCCGTTTCAGTAAAGTAACATCAGACATTTACGCATCCTTATTAGATCGAAAGCTTCACAGAAAAGCCATGCCGCCATTGACGGTGATGTTCTGGCCGGTCATAAACGACGACTCATCGGACGCCAGAAAAGAGGCCACATTGGCAATTTCATTGGGCTCCCCCATTCTGCCCAGGGGAATGGCGGCAATCATCTGGTTCATCCAGTCTTCCGGAATATCTGCCATCATGGGGGTATTGGTAGGGCCGGGAACAATGGTGTTAACGCGAATGCCAGAGGGAGCCAGCTCCCGGGCCATGCTTCGGGTCAGCCCCATAACGCCCGCTTTGGCGGCACAGTAGTGGCTAGGGCCTTCACCGGTCACGGCGGCGGTACTGGAGACATTAATAATGACGCCACCCCCCTGTTTGTGCATTAACCGCCCCCCTTCCCGGCAGCACAGGAAAGTGCCGGTCAGATTGACTCCGATGACTTTCAGCCAGTTTTCGTCCGGGGTATCCAGGAAGGCATCCACTGAGCCGATGCCGGCATTGTTGACGATGACATCCAGGCGGCCGAAACGTTCTTCGATATCGTTGACCACCTGTCGCACGGATTCCGGACTGGCAATATCACAGGCCAGGGCGGCAACCGTGCCATCAATGGGTTTCAGTGCCGTTTCCATGGCCTCCAGGTTGATATCGACGGCGGCGACCTTCGCCCCTTCTTCAGCAAATTTTTTGACAAGGGCCAGCCCCATGCCCTGGGCAGCCCCGGTTACCAGAACCACTTTATTATTATGTTTCATTGTTTTCTCTGATATTGGTTGGTTGGCTTCTCTGAAGCACCCGCATCGGGGTGAGACCCATTGACAGTACTCTGTTTAGTGGTTGGTCAACTGGTCTGAAAAGACGATTTTATCCGGCATGAGGATCGTTCGTTTGGACGATAACAGGGGGTGGTCAGCGTGTTAGGGAAGGTGCGATTAAGTCCCTAGCCATGAGATAATACTCCCATCGCTTCCAGCTTGAGTTTCTGTCCATGAGCCAGCTTAGTTTCGCAGACAGTGAGTTTGTCCATAAACGCAGAACCACCCGCAAAGAGCGCTTTCTGGCAAAAATG
>NZ_JBLYZI010000128.1:0-13352 GCF_057680865.1 Endozoicomonas sp. Z74 | reverse complement strand
TCTGTGAAATATGAGTGGCTCTATTTAAACGAATTCAGAACGGTAGCCGAGCTGTACCAAGGGCTGGAAAAATACTTCCAGTTCTACAATACTGAAAGGCTACATCAATCACTGAACTATAAAACACCTCAGGCAATACACTTTGGCTGAGGACTTCAACAACAGTCGGAACATAACTTAAAAAGTGGATCTTGTGGTCTAGACAATGGGGTCCACCATATAGCCCTGCGCACATGTCACAGGTCGTTGTTTCAGATGCTAAGGCAAGAATAATGTATGAGTTAATTTTGCATCAACATGTTATGAATGGTTTGCATGATGGAGAAGGTTTATGGTTTGATGAATCTTTTTCAAGTGATCTAGCGAATAAGTGGTTGATTGTTCAGGAGGGTATAAATGAATATCTTTTTGAACAACGTGTTTTTCCAGTTGATAGCCTGGCTTCTGAATTTTTAGATCGCTTTCAAGATGAGTTTGTTAACCCTTATCCTGTAACACATCATCGATTTAATTTGCTGAATGACTTTTTAGGAACCAGCGTTTTGGATTTTGTTATTATTGATTTGTCAGGTAAGTTGCTTTCCTATAATCCTGGCTTTCATTATGATCTTAACAAGATGCCAATAGCATCCAAAGAACAATTTAATAATCCTGTTTATATGGATGGGGCCAAGAATTTTAGAGATGTTGTTAAAAGGTTCGAATCTGATAGTAAGGTTAGGTTTCCTGAAATTGATAATCGTGCTGTTCGGGTCAATAAATGGGTTCGCTATTTGAGAAGACTTAATAGTAGAAGTAATAGTTATAGAGTCAGGGCAAGTTATAGTAACTCACAGCATCTTAGGGATTATAATAAGCTACGACTTTCTATGCATCGAGTTTACGGAAATAACCATCGTATTACTCAGACCAGGGCTATAAATAGCTTTTATCGAAATAATGGTGTTCGTATTGCAATTCGTGCATCCGCTCAAGTGAAACAAACACAAGCTTTACTGAAAGTGATCAACTCTGCTAATGCTAGTACACGGGCCTTAGCTGCATTCTCATCAGCTACAGGAGGAAATATGGTCGTTGCTACAGGAGCATCTTTAACAACAAACCTGGCATCAACCATTGTTATTAATGCTGGTGTAGGTACTATCATTGGAAAATAAAATATACCTGTTAAATGAAGTCTCCTTTAAAAGAAGGGTATGTTTGCACATTTAAAGTTCTACAGAACTATTGGTATTTTCATTGAACAGATCATGCTAACGTAGCCCCGCTAAAGGCAATGAGTCGCACTGTGTATTGATGTAAAACATCAGTAGTCGCCGGACAGTCTTTCTAAGATCGGACAGTCCGGCCGGTTGTCTCCCTGGCAGCATTGGGTCATGGCTTTCAGGCTCTGGTGTATGGTTTGAAGCTGTTTGATTCGGTTTTCGATATCGTCCATTTTCCGGGTGGCCAGTGCTTTGACATCCGCGCTTTTCCTGTCTTTGTCCTTATAAAGGCTGATGAGCTCAAAGCATTCGTCGAGAGTGAATCCTAACTCACGGGCATGACTTACAAACGACAGCTCACGTAAGTGCGCTTCTGTGTAGTCACGATAGCCATTGACCTGCCGGTTGGCTGGGGTAATGAGTTGGCGGCTTTCGTAGTATCGGATGGTTTTCGGGGTAAGACCGGTTGCCCTGGAGGCTTGAGAGATGTTCACTGTTGTGATCCGTATAGTCCTGTGACGCTTCTGTCACGTTTCTATGGGCAGTTTACTCTCTGAACGCAATTCATGCATCCATCCGCTCTCTAACGGGTTACCTCAAGGTGGATGAATGCATGCTGGTTTGCGGTTGGGTGACTGGATTATTTTTTATCGGCGTATTTCAGGGAATCCAGGGCAACGGCAAAGATGATGATGGCGCCCTTGATAATAAACTGCCAGTAAGGGCTGATGCCAATGTAGGTCATGCCATAATTAATGACGGTGAAAATCAATACCCCGGTCACCACTCCCATTATGCTGCCAACCCCTCCGGCAAAGGAGACGCCACCCACTACGCAGGCCGCAATGGCGTCCAGCTCATACATGAAGCCGAGGTTATTGGTAGCGGAGCCAATACGACCGGCTTCCAGCATGCCGGCAAAGGCGTAGAAAATGCCAGAGAGAGCGTAGACTTTCAGCAGGGTCAGGGGGACGTTGACTCCGGATACCTTGGCCGCTTCCGGGTTGCCGCCGATGGCAAAAATGTTTTTGCCAAACACGGTCTTATTCCACAGTACCCAGCTGAAGGCAATGGCAATCACCGCGTAGAAGGTGATATAGGAGAGCCTTAACCCTCCTATTCGGATAAAGCCCTGGGCGAATTCGGAAAACTGTTCCGCAAAACCGGCCACCGGCGAGGCACCCACATAGTCATAATACAGAGAGTTGACGCCATAGATGATAATCATGGTGCCCAGAGTGGCGATAAAAGGGGTTACTTTCAGGTATGCCACCACAAAGCCATTGACAAGGCCTATGATGGCGCCGATGCCACAGACAATCAGGATGACAGCAGGAATAGGCAGTGGCCCCATTTCCGGGAAAACTTTGTTTACGTTTTCCAGGGCCTGCAGCAGAGTCGCTGAAATCACAGCGGCGAGTCCTACCTGACGTCCTGCCGAGAGATCGGTACCCTGAGTCACGATCAGGCTGGCAACTCCCAGAGCAATAATAATCCGAACAGACGACTGCGTAAGAATATTACTGAGGTTGCGAAGGCTGACGAAAGAGGGCTCCTGGATAATAATCACGGCCAGCAGAATGAGCAGCACCGCATAAATGCCACCCTCTTTGATAAAGCGCATGGCGTTGAATGTTTTGCCCTGCCCGCCATTGGCCGGGTCGAAGGTATTTGTCGCCCCCATGGAAGAGACTCCTTAATGAATAACTTTTTTCAGAGAAAACGTGCTGCCAGCTCAAGAATTTCGTTCTGGGTGGTGTCCCGGGTGTTCACGATGCCGGCGACCCGGCCATTGCTCATCACCAGAATGCGGTCTGTGACACCCAGAAGCTCAGGCATTTCGGAGGACACCATAATGACCCCCTTGTCTTTTTTCGCCAGATCAAGAATCAGCTGGTAAATTTCAAACTTGGCACCCACATCAATACCCCGTGTAGGTTCATCCATCATCAGGATTTCCGGCTGGGTCAGCAGCCAGCGACCAATGACCACTTTTTGCTGGTTACCTCCGGACAGTGATCCTATACGGGTTTTATGGGTGGGGGTTTTCACGTGCATTGAATCAATCACCCACTGGGTTTCATCCCCCATGGACTGGCTGCTTAACAGACCGGTTCTTTGCTTATAGTTCTCAATGTTGGCAATCAGGGAGTTGAAGGTAATGTCCAGGGTCGAATAAATACCGGTTGCCCGGCGCTCTTCTGTGACCAGAGAGAACCCGTTCTGGATCGCCTGGTAGGCATTTTTGTTTGGAATTTCTTTACCGTGCAGCTTGATGGTACCCGCACTTTTTTCCCGGATGCCAAACAGGGTTTCCACAATATCTGTGCGTCGGGCTCCTACCAGACCGGCAATCCCTAATACTTCCCCTTTGCGCAGGGTAAAGCTGACATCTTCAATAGAAGGCTGGTTTTTTGCGGTGAGCCCTTCCACCTCGAGAATCACTTCCTTGGGGGTGTGGGTTCTCTCTGGAAAACGGTTGGTGAGCTCCCGACCCACCATCAGGCTGATGATCTGGTCCATATCCAGACCTTCCAGGGAGCGGGTGGTCACCCACTGTCCATCCCGGAGAATGGTGATGTCATCGCAGATTTCAAAGATCTCTTCCATTTTATGGGAGATATACACAATCCCACAGCCACGGTCTTTTAATTTACGGATAATGGAGAATAAGTGCTTAACCTCTTTTTCCGATAACGAAGAGGTGGGTTCGTCCATGATGACGATCCGGGCGTTGTAAGAAAACGCTTTGGCGATTTCAACCATCTGCCGCTCTGAAACAGACAGGTTGAACAGCTTTTCTCTGGGATCAACATTGATGTCCAGTTCTTTAAAAATATGCCGGGTGTCTTCCAGCATTTTTTTGTGGTCAACCAGCCCGTTCTTTTTGGGGTAGCGCCCCAACCAGACATTGTCCATGACACTGGATTGCAGAATCTGGTTGAGTTCCTGGTGTACCATGGATACACCCTGATCCAGGGCTTCCCGGGATGAATGGAAATCAACAGGTTTGCCCTGAAAGAGAATCGAGCCTTCGTCTTTTTGATAAATACCAAACAGGCATTTAAGCAGTGTTGATTTACCCGCCCCGTTTTCACCCATCAGGGCATGAACGGAGTGAGGACGTATTTTTAAATTCACCCTGTCCAGGGCTTTGACTCCGGGAAATGTTTTGCTGATGCCGGTCATTTCCAGAAGCCACTGAGAATCGTTGCTCATGTCCATTGTGTCCAACTCTTCATAGCAATGGCCTTGCAATCAGGTTGCCGCTTAACAGGCTTTTCGCTTTGTTGATAGCCATAGTGATCAGACGGCTATGGCGGTTCCAGGGGCAGAAGGCAACCGGCGGGCAAAGCTTCTTTAAGAAAAGAAAAAGTGCCTGCCGATTACTTTGTCTGATGTAAAAAGGAAGAGGCGTTACAGGTCGTCTTTATCAATGCCTACATAGGGCACGCGAACCACGTGGTTCTGGATATCCCAGCTGGTGTCCGCCCCCGGGTCTTTTTTATTGGCCAGGTTGCGTGCCAGCTCAAAGACCGCCTTTGCCTGGTTATTGGCGTCATTCAATACCGTTCCCTGCATTAAGCCATCTTTAATCAGTGCAATGGCTTCACTCAGGGCATCGACACCAAACACCGGAATGCGGGTTTTATCAGCGGCTTTGAGGGATTCAATGGCCCCCATGGCCATGGCGTCGTTATTGGCAATCACCACTTCAATTTTATCGGCATTGGGGCCGGACACCCAGGCATCCATTTTGTCTTTGGCCATGGCGGTGTCCCACATGGCGGTATCCATATGAAGTTGTTCGGTTTTGTAACCCATATCGTTCAGGGTGGAAATCACATAGGAAGTACGGGCTTCGGCATCGGGGTGACCCGGCTCACCCTTGAGCAGGGCGTATTGAATAACACCGTCTTTGTTCAGATCCCAGGTTGGGTTGTTCTCCCAGTGTTTGGCAATCAGTTTGCCCTGGATAATACCGGATTCTTTGGAGTCTGTGCCCACGAAATAAGCATCCTGGTAACTGGCCATGGCGGCCGCGCTGGGTTCTTTGTTGTAAAACACAACTGGTACACCGTCCATTTTGGCTTTCTTGATAATGACCGGTGCGGCAGCGGGATCCACCAGGTTTATCGCCAGTGCGTCCACGCCCTTGGCGAGCATGACATCCACCTGGTCATTCTGCTTGGACTGGTCGTTCTGGGAATCATTCATTAACAACCGGACGTCTTTGTCCTTCCCGGCTTCAGATTCCATGGCCTTGCGAACCAGGGACATGAAGTTATCGTCGTATTTGTAGACAGTCACTCCGACCGTGGTTTTGGCGTAGGCGGATGCCCCCATCATCATGCCTGCTGCCAGTGTTGCCAATGCCATTACTTTTTTCATACTGACCTTTCTCCTGGAATACGCTCTTGTGATGAAGCGTGCTCTGGACTATGCCGAGCACTTTGGGTTAAAGCCGTTTCAGTGGGCGACCCGGTTGTTCACGGGGCATTTTCACTGGGCAGGAAAACTGTTTTTTCCTGTTCCATATCGTCGCCTGCCTTGTGGCTTTGTGTTGTTATCTGATTGGTTGTGACCGGATGCTAACAGGTAACGAGCCCACCTTGGGTAAGACAAATCAACGTAATGTAACAAAGTCTTGCATCGTATATGTCTCGCTACAGGCATCCCCTGTTGTTGATATTTTGAACACTTGGCCAACGTTCCTATTGCCTGAAATCAATATTTTTCAGGAAACGGGCAGGGATAATGGCAGCTTGGAAATGAGAAAAAAAGGGGGCCGGATGACGGGTACGCAGCGAATTTTTGTGGTGGATGATGATGATGCGATCAGGGAGCTGATCACCCACTATCTTCACAAACATGGGTATGAAGTGGAAACAGCGGGGGATGGCGAAACCTTTCTTGAGCTATTTCGCTCCCAACCGGTGGAGGTGTGTGAGCAGTCACTCGTGGTTCTGGATATCATGATGCCAGGGATGGATGGGTTTGATGTCTGCCGGGAGTTGAGGACTTTTTCAAAAGTGCCGGTGATCATGTTGACGGCGGTATCCGATGAGATGGATCGTATTATCGGGCTGGAGATCGGTGCTGATGATTACCTGGCCAAACCCTTTAACCCCAGAGAACTGCTGGCCCGAATCAAGGCGATTTTCCGGCGAAGTGAAGGCGGGAGTGATGTTGCCCAGGCTGCCCGATACTGTCACTTTAATGGCCGTTGCCTGGATACCACAACCCGCTCGCTGATGACCGTGGAAGGGGAGTCAGTAGCCCTGTCAGGAGCGGATTACAAACTGCTGATGCTGTTTATTAATAATGCCGGTCAAATCCTGAGTCGTGAAAACATTGCAGTGGCTACACGCAGACGCAGTTCAGCCCCTCTGGACCGGTTTATTGACGTGCATGTCAGTCGGCTCAGACAGTGTCTTGGCGAGGATGCCCGCTCGCCGGAGATCATCAAAACGGTTCGGGGTTCCGGGTATCTGATGGCCACTGAAGTGCATTTTTCGGATCAGGGAGATTCTCACAGGCAGCCACTTGCAGGCCACTTTGAATAAAATGCATAGATCATTGCTGCAATGTGTTTGCAAGGCTGCTGAACGCTTCCGTGGCTACCTGCCGGGCACCTTGGCAGGACGCTTTCTGCTGGTCATGTTCACTCTGGTGCTGACCTCCCAGCTGGTGGTGACCTACCTCTGGGAAAACCAGATGAAAAATGACCGGGAGGAAGCGCTGACCAAGGTATCCACCAGCGTGGCCACCCGTGTGTCGGCTACGATTATGTATTTCGTGACTCTGTCTGAAAATTACCGTCAGATTGTTATCAACAAAATGAAATACATGGGCGGTGTCCGATATTACGTTACCCTCAATGAAGAAAGAATCCTGCTGGCCCCTTTTCAAATGACGGCTGCCCATAACACAGTTCTGGGAGTGTTCCAGAAAGTACTGGACAGCACGGAACATATGCCTCGTTCCGTTTATGTAGGATTTTCCCGCCCCGGGTCCCTGAAGGTGATGAACAACAATACGTTTCTCAAGGATCTTCCCGGCAAGTGGGGCAAGGAAATCCTGATGGTGGAGCCTCTGGAGCTGCCCGTGCTGGTGATCCAGGTAGGGCTTGATAATGGTCAGTGGCTCTATCTGGCCACCTTGATGCCGGACTCCTCCATCCTGTCGGAAGAGGATCCATCCTTCGCCCTGACCACCTCCTGGTTTGTCTGGATGTTAATCCTGTTGGCGCTCTCCACTCTGGCCATTCACATTATGGCCCGCCCCTTTGAGGCCCTTTCCAGGGCGGCAAAAGAGTTTGGCTGTGACTTGGAGCCTGTTTCCATTTCGGAGCGGGGCTGTCTTGAATATGAGCGGACCGCCCGGGCATTTAACCAGATGCAGACCAATATCCGCCACTATATCAATGACCGTAAACAGCTCTTCTCAGGGATATCCCATGATCTGAAAACACCCATTACCCGCTTGAGGCTTCGGGCTGAGTTACTGGATGAGGAACAGGAACGCCAGCCGTTTATTGATGACCTTGAGCATCTGGAGATTATGGTGAAAAGTGCACTGCAGACGGTCAGCGACACCGATATTCATGAGAACCCGGAGGTCATTGACCTGGGCAGGCTGCTTAACGAGATGACTCTGGCGGCTCAGTCCGTGGGTCAGCGGGCCTGGCTTCATAATAAGGGACGGTTTGATATCACCGGCAAGCCGTTGGCGTTGAAGCGCTGCCTGCAGAATCTGCTGGATAATGCCATTTATTACGGTGCTCCGGCGAATGTTTATATTTCAAAGACGGCTGGAGAGATTGAGGTAGTGATCCGGGACAGTGGCCCGGGCATTCCCGAGGGAATGGAAGAAAAAGTGTTCAAGCCGTACCTGAGGCTGCAACACGGTTGTGACTGCAACCCGGATGGCAATGGTCTGGGCCTGGTGACCGCTCGCCACCTGGCCAGGATTCATGGTGGCAGCCTCCACCTCCGGAACCATCCGGAAGGGGGGCTGGAGGTGACGTTGAAGTTGCCGGTTGATCGCAAATCCGATGGGTGACAGGCCGCTGTTATTTTCCAGGCCAGAGCCAGAACCAACCGATAATGGCAGCGATCAGAAAAAGCCCCGTCAGGTTGACCAGAATATCCATTATTGTTCACCTTTTCATTCGCTATGGGCATTTGTTTTGATAAAGGAAGGTTTGAACAGCCTGAGGCGGTTGGCGTTAGAGACCACGGTGACTGAGGAGAGTGCCATGGCGGCACCGGCAATCACCGGGTTCAGCAGCATGCCGGTTAATGGGTACAGTGCACCTGCGGCAATGGGAATACCCAGGGTGTTGTAAATAAAGGCGCCAAACAGGTTCTGACGGATATTGCTCATGGTGGCCCGGGACAGTTCCACGGCATCCGCCAGCCCGTGCAGGGAAGCCCTCATCAGGGTGATGTCTGCAGATTCGATGGCCACATCGGTGCCAGTACCAATAGCAAACCCGGCGTCCGCTTGAGCCAGGGCGGGAGCATCGTTAATACCATCACCGGCCATGCCCACGATTTCGCCCTGTTTCTGGAAGCTCTCCACCTGCCTGGCCTTGTCGGCGGGCAGCACTTCCGCATAAAAAGCATCAATGCCTGCCTGACTGGCAATGGCACGGGCGGTTCTTTCATTATCACCGGTCAGCATCACCACCTTTATACCCAGGCTATGAAGTCGTCTGATCGCCGCCGGGGAGTCTTCACGAATTGGGTCGGCAACGGCAATCAAGCCAGCCAGTTTCTGGTCAAAAGCCAGAAACATCGGGGTTTTCCCCTGTTCTGCCAGTTCCTGTGCCTTAACGGACAGCTCGCCGGTGTCGATTCCCTGCCAGGCCATCAGCTTCTGGTTCCCCAGGAACAGGTTTTGTCCGTCAACGGTTCCCTGCACACCCTGGCCGGGGATGGCGCTGAATCCGCTGACTGGCTCCAGGTCCAGTGACTGTTGCCGGGCCCTGTGAACAATGGCTTCGGCCAGGGGATGCTCCGAACCTTGCTCCAGGCTGCCGGCAAGCATCAACAACTGATCCTGACTAAGGTCGGATGAGGGTAAGAGATCAGTAACTTCAGGCCTTCCCAGGGTCAGAGTGCCGGTTTTATCCAAAACCACTGTCGTTAGTTTGCTGGCCTGTTGCAAAGCATCGCCTTTACGAACCAGCATACCCATTTCTGCCGCTTTACCAATGCCGACCATGACGGACATCGGGGTTGCCAGACCCAGTGCGCAGGGGCAGGCAATGATCAACACAGTGGTGGCTACCACCAGCATATGGGCGGCCCTTGGGTCGGGGCCAAAGTTGAACCAGACCATGGCGGCGATGACCGCAATGATCATGACTGCGGGTACAAATACGCCGGAAATCCGGTCTGCCAGACGGGCAATGGGCATTTTCGAATTCTGGGCCTGTTTCACCAGGGCGATAATCTGGGCCAGGGCGGTTTCACTGCCGACTTTTTCAGCCCTGAACAGCAGACTGCCGTTTTTGTTCAGAGTGCCTGCAGTGACCTTGTCGTCCGGTTTCTTCTCGACGGGAATGGGCTCACCGGTGAGCATGGATTCATCCACATAACTGGTGCCTTCCAGAACCGTACCGTCCACGGGGATTTTCTCACCGGGGCGAACCCTGAGAATATCTCCCCTGAGAACCCCTTCTATGGGAACATCCAGCTCCCTGCCATCGCGAACCACGCGAGCCGTTCGGGCCTGGAGGCCCAGCAGTCGTTTCACTGCCTGACTGGTTTTCCCCCGGGCACGAAGTTCCAGGGCATGACCCAGGTTGATCAGGCCTATGATCATGGCTGAGGCCTCAAAATAGACGTGCCGGGCGCTTTCCGGCAGCCACTGGGGAAAGAGTACCACCAGCATGGAATAGAACCATGCTACTCCGGTACCGGTGGCGACCAGGGTATCCATATTGGCGTTATGATGTTTGAGGGCCTGCCACATTCCGGTAAAAAAGTGCCGGCCGGAAATCACCAGAACCAATAAGGTCAGCAGCCCCACCAGACCCCAGCCTATTTGCTGCTGGAGGTTGTTGACTCCCATCTCCCCAGTGACCATGCCCCAGACCATCAGAGGTATGCCCAGTCCCAGAGCGATGAGGGTATGCCGGATCAGGAATCCATAGCGTTGACGGTCTTCGGCTTCCTGCTGTTCCCGGTGGTGCTGTTCCTGGTCTATCAGGGTGCCCGGGTACCCGGCTTTCTCAAGGGTATTGAGAACCGTTGATGGATCAAAAGCGCCCTCGACGGTGACCGTTTTTTCGGAAAGATTCACCGACACCTGCAGGGAAGGGGTCGTCGCAAGGAGTGCTTTCTCAATCTTGCTGACACAGGAGGCACAGTTCATATTGCCAATGGCATAGACCTGTGTGCTCCCTTTCGGAGGCAGAATTTCTGCTCCAAACCCGGCGGCCTCAATGGCTGCTACCAGTTCATCACCGGTTGCCGTGCCTGTGGCGAGGGCGGTTCTTTCCGGGAAGTTAACACTGGCCCCGTGGGTGCCGGGAACGGAAAGAAGTGCTTTTTCAATTTTGCTGACACAGCCAGCACACTTGACTCCGGTGAGTTTTATCTCAGTCTGTTGTTGGCTCATGACTGTTTGCTGGCTCATGGCTGTCCTCCCGGATAAGCCTCTCGGGAATAAGAACCATGGTATGAATATGAGGCCATTGCCTGGGCTCCTGAATAACAATATCCGAAGGATAACCCTTCCCCCTGCTGGAAGGTAAAGGGGTAATTGGCAGTGGTGTCTCTATTTGTGGGTTGGCCTATGGTGCTATTGTGTCCCTTTTGCAGGGGGAGTTACCGTTTCTTTTTGGGATGATCGTTCTTTATTTGGACTGATGCTGTCTTGAACTTATTGAATTTCAGGTATCTAAGGCATGGATAGATCCATTATGTGAAAGGGTTTCCCATGAGATATACGAAAGTACTAACTTTAACTTTGTTTTTTATTCTCATTTTTCCAATGGCTGTGCCTGTAAAAGCCCAAGGCACTGTTCCTAAGTGCGTGTCTGTACCTCCAGAGGCGGAGTTTGATTCAGCATCATGGTATGCGCTGAAAACATTTGTCTGGAACCGGTTTCTTGATATGCAGGTATATACTATTTATTTTGCCTCAAAAGGTGCAGTGGGTGGTTTCAGAACCAATTATGGGAATGGGGCGATGGCCATGGGATATGGCTTTTTTTCGGGGGGGGGTAGAGGTTATATCTCGTCTATTCCCGAGGCCGCTTCGTTGACTGCGTATTACTATTATAAATTCATGAGGCCTTCAGATGTTTCTGATATGTGGAGTGCCTGGAACGGTGTCTATGAGATCTGGGATTATTATTCATCCAGGGCTTTATGGGCTGCCGCCCTGAATGAGGACCACTATCCAATTGATGATGAAGAGCATCGAATAGGGAAGGTTGCCTCCGTTGAGCTGGTTATTCCCAAGGCCAGTAAAAGCCGTCTCCAGGGGCTATATCAGTTTGGAAAAGAAGGGGTTCGTTCGTTATATTCCAACGTCGGAGAAATATTATCCAGTGTTAAGGAGATTAGTCCGGAAAGTACTGTAAAGTGGCTCACTGAGACGGGATCAGCTTTGACCGACATGCATAAGGATATAGCGGGTTTCGATAGCAGCAAACAATTACCACTGTCATCCAGCTCAAAGAAATCAGAGGATGATCTGGATATGGATATGGATATGGATATGGATATGGATATGGATATGGATATGGATATGGATATGGATATGGATATGGATATGGATATGGAAGAAAATGAGGCTTCTGAAAAAGCCAGTGAAGGAAACCTTCAGGAATATCAATCTGAAAGGAGTAGCCTGGCTAACGTACTTTTTTATGATGTTGATGACTTGTATTTTCTTCCCAAGAGAGAGCAATTGATTTTGATGTCTGAAAGGCATCCTTATTGGGACCTGGCCCCACCTGAAGAATCGTTGAAGACTTCAGGAAGCCGTTGGGCATTTAGCTCAGGTACACCTCTGCTGGGTTATGGCTCCGGGACGAAGGAGGATCAATGGCTTGCCTCTCTGGAACAGCTGATGAAGCGCCTTGACGGGAAAGCGTTAAGGGTTTTTCTGGTCACAGGTTCAGGAAACAGGCTAATGCTCAAGGTGGTTATTCTGGATCGTAACCCGGATGGTGAAATAGTTGACAGCTCTGATGTTATTCATGTGCCCGTTGTTTTTTCAGCTAACTCCCGGTCACTCAGTGAAGAAATGGCGTACCCATCCGGAAACTCAGAGGAGATGGTGACTGCTTTAAGTTATATACAGGAAATTACCAGAGAGGTGACTAAACATCTCTGCAAGAGCCATCACTGTGAGGATGATGATCAAAGTCAGTTTAGTGAGAGCGAGCAAGAGTACGTGAGTCCATTCTTACGACGGGTACAAACGGTGAAAGGAAGGATGGTTAAGGCCTATGGCACGGACTTTAATCTATGGATTTTTGAGGATGTTTTTGAAGGAACCCAGAAAGGCCCTGAGTTTTATGGATATTCATTTTTTGCTAAAAAATACAATAGTCTGGCACCTATTGTGTGTTCCAATTTTGGAAAAGATGTTTGGCAAGTGACTGATGATGATTTCATGGATGACACCCCAGAAGGTATAAAGAAAATTCAGGAAAAGAATGAGAAGCGGGTTGAGAAGCTAAATGATGCTGTTCAAGACAAAATGGAAAAAAAGTTAGGGAAAATGGGGAGGAATTAGGGGCACAATACAATTCTGAATTCAGTATTACCTATGAGCTATTTCAGCTATCAGGTTTTATTCATGGTTGATAATAGGAGTTTCTGTTCTATTGTTTCAAGGGAAGGTGTAAACAAGCCCTCTGGTACTCTGCTTGCCAGGGGGGGCTCAGAGTCAAGAAACGCTGACGTAGAGTCTGTGCCCCTCTGGAGGTCCCGAAGGGAAAGCGAAACATCCAAAATCGACTGTGTTGAAGTTTTTGTCAGGGACTAAGGTGTAGTAGTTCAGACCTGATCTGACAGTCACCGATTTTTCAGAGGGTGTCTGTCAGGTCAAATTCAGGCTACAAATTTTTCCTTCCAGATCTCTTTGCCATCTATCAGAGTTTCCATTGGCGTTCTT
>NZ_JBLYZI010000127.1:0-13424 GCF_057680865.1 Endozoicomonas sp. Z74 | reverse complement strand
AAGAACGCCAATGGAAACTCTGATAGATGGCAAAGAGATCTGGAAGGAAAAATTTGTAGCCTGAATTTGACCTGACAGACACCCTCTGAAAAATCGGTGACTGTCAGATCAGGTCTGAACTACTACACATTATCCAGAATGACTTTGACAAAATCGGTTCCCATAACCAAGACTCGAGTGTCGCGGTTGTAGTTGTCTTTTTTGATGAAGGTCCCTTCATGACTTAATGTTTTCTTGTAAGATAAGAGCTTTCGGTTCATTTCAATATCCCATCGCTCGGTCTGGTCTGCACTTTCATATTGACCCTGTTCTGACTGAGCGAGAGTATGGCCTGATAGAATAAGAAAGCCCCTGCCGTGTCGTCTCTTGTAATATTCCATGTTAAAGACAACATTGTTTACGTAGGATAGTTCTGTCGGTATTTCGGTGACAAGGGTTCTCTTGGTCTTGCTGGTAGGATGACCATATAGTTTATTAAGCATCTCAAGGGTGATGTGTAGATAGGGTCTGTCAGGTCCGCGCATTCTGGGGGGCATGATGACTAAAACTTTCTTGCTGCCTTCAACAACAGCAACCCCGTCGGAGTTGTCGCTGGTGAATAGCCTAACAGTACCTGTAAAATCTTGATGATAAACCTCTTTATAAGTATGGTGCTCTAAAATACTAAGCCTTCTTTTCTCCTCTGGGGAGTTATAGCTCGTCAACAAATATAGGTAACCACCATAACCACCTGTTTTTAGATCTAGTATTTCTTTTATGTTCGGGTCTATCTCTATGACATTTATTGATTGATCGAATTGATAAAAATCCAAACCATTTTTCATTTTAGATGTATCATGAATGGTATGCTTTGTGTGACAGTATGATTTGAATCCAAGTATCTCCTGATGATTTGTTATTTGGCCTACAGCGTATGGGTGGTAGATGTCGTAATCATGAGTAATAGGTTGTCTGGCAACGTGGGGTGTGCTCACTGGACACTCATAAAACGATGGAAGTGTATCATCCCGGGTATATGTTGTTTCTGCGAGAGCGGGGGCGTGAATATCAATGCCTATTCTGGTTATTGCTTCATATCGTTTGCCGTGAAGAACAAAAATGTTGCTGGTGTTTGGTTTTGTATCAGTTATCTGCTGTCGGTCCCCATATGTTTTCTGCCTGCTTTTATGAACAGCTTTCAGCTTTGTTATAGGGAGGCTGCTGCTGGACTCGTGGACTTCTAAAGGGGTTTGTCTTAGCTCTATAGGGTCTGTATTTCTCTTATTTTTGACTTGTTTTAATAATATCTTTCTCTGTTTGGTAGCAACGGCAATAAGCCCGGTTGTTTCATCAATAGTGGCTTCAGTTAGCCAGTGTCTAAAATCGATAGGAGGGGTTTGATTCCTTTCAGTGTCACCCAGAGACCGTATATCAACATTTCCATTGGACCAAACGCTGACGCACATATTTCCAACCAGAGCTGCATCGAGCAGCTTGTGTCCTGGCGCTTTAAGTGTGAAGTGATATGCACCTTTCGAGTTAATAGGACGTTGTCTGAAATCTACCTCTTCATGATCATAAAATTTATCATTGATCTTTACACGCAGGCTGGGGATCAGTATATCTTTAATTGATGGAACTGATGGTGGTGATGGTGGTGTTGTTTGTTGATCTTCTGGAAACCATTTGTCATTGTCGTAGTAATCATAAAATTCGAAGTTTGTACTTTCTTCTGATTCAGAACCATCGGAGGGAGTTGTTGTTGGAGGTTCTGTGGTTCGGATAATTACTGCCTGAGACACTTCAGGGTTGAATGCTGCGGCCATTACTATTACTGATGTAAATAACCGAATGCTCAGGATTAAGCGTTGCACCGGCTTATAAGCAGGTGATCTTATTTCTCTGAATAGTTTCATGACTACACCCTTCAGCGTCAAGTATCATTCACTGCTGGTAACATCATTGTGAATCAAACATGCACGGTGAGAGAAATATTAGGAAGTAACGAAATATGCTGGTAGTTATTTGACCAGTTGTTTCAAAATAGCAGTTAATAAGAAAGCAAATATATTGTTTTATTGGAAACAGGGTTTGGTTATGAACTTATTTGATAAGTGTTAATTCTACTCAAGTTATATTCCTGGTTTTGTTTTATTTTTACAAAACCAGGGTGGGTGGCACTGAACTGCTGGACGCTAGTATGACTTAAATTTCGTCCAGCATAGCTTCAGCGGGCTTGAAGTCCAGGCCCTGAGCATGGGCAACACTTTCACAGGTGACGATACCCCGGCAGACATTCAGGCCTGCCAGAAGGTGAGGATTGTCCGCCATTGCCTGCCGGGGGCCTTTATCCGCTATCTGCAGAACATACGGCAGTGTTGCATTGTTGAGGGCCAGGGTGGATGTCCGTGCGACTGCGCCAGGCATATTGGCGACACAGTAATGCACCACATCGTCGACAATGAAAGTGGGGTCGGCGTGGGTGGTGGCCTCAGAGGTTTCAGCACAGCCTCCCTGGTCAATGGCCACATCCACGATCACTGAGCCCGCCTTCATTCTGCGGATGTGCTCTCTGGTGATCAGTTTCGGGGCTGCGGCTCCAGGCAGAAGGACACCCCCCACCACCAGATCGGCACTGGTCACATGGAGATCAATGGCCTGGGACGTGGAGTAAACCGTGCGAATCCGGTTGCCATATTGCGCATCCAGTTTTCGCAGGGTATCCACTGACCGGTCGATAACCACCACTTCAGCTCCCATGCCCACGGCCATGGCTGCGGCATTCTGGCCAACCACGCCCCCGCCAATGATCACCACTTTGGCGGGTTCGACGCCTGGGACGCCACCGAGCAGCATGCCACGACCTGCCATGGATTTTTCCAGGCAGCGGGCACCGGCCTGAATCGACATTCGACCCGCCACTTCTGACATGGGGGCCAGCAGAGGCAGTCGACCACTGTTGTCAGTGACGGTTTCATAGGCAATACAGGTGGCTCCTGAGTTCACCAGGTCTGTTGTCTGGGGAACATCAGGAGCCAGATGAAGGTAGGTAAACAAGGTATGGTGGGGCTTGAGTCTTGCCCGTTCGATGGCCTGGGGCTCTTTGACTTTAACAATAAGTTCCGCCTGCTCAAACACGGCTTCTGCCGTATTCATCATCGTAGCGCCCGCTGTTTGATAATCCTCATCGGAAAAGCCGACACCCATGCCTGCCTGGCTTTCAACAAAGGCTTCGTGGCCTCTGTCAACCAGCTCCTTTACGGCAGCGGGGGTCAGGCCAACACGGTACTCATGGTTTTTGATTTCCTTTGGGATACCGACTCTCATGTTTCTCTCCATTTTTATTGTTCTTGCGGGATATACCTATATTTAACCTTAGAATGTCCGGGATAATGCTTTGTATATTGCTTTTGTTTGGGTGTTTACTCTAAAAAAGATCTGGTGTTTGTTGATATCGGCTTTTTTGGTTTGTGGGCAAGTACCTGGGCCGTTCCTGATTAAAACAGAGAGAAGGGTGTTAAAAATATTGTACAAGTCTTACGAATAAATGCAGTATTACCTTCATGGGGCGAGATGGACGCCCCCCGAAATTAGAAAATGTGCACAAAATAACAAACAGATTGTCAGCTCGGGTCGGTGCCATCGATCCAGTGGTCCATAAAAAACATAAAAACCAGGGACAGTGAACATGCCAGGCTTTAGTTCTGAACTTGCCGATTTTCTTGAGCAGTACCCCAAGGTTGAATACATCGATACCCTTCTGCCTGATATCAACGGCTTCTCCAGGGGAAAGCGACTGCCTGCCAGTGCGTTTAAAAAACTGGAAAAGGGGTGTTATCTGCCTTGTTCGGTGTTCTCACTGGATATAACCGGGGATACCATTGAACCCGCAGGGCTTGGCCTCAGTATTGGAGAACCGGACCGGATCTGTATTCCCATTCCGGGAACGCTTGTTCCTTCGGCCGTGGACCCAGAAAAAATAGGCCAGGTGTTTCTGACCATGCTGGAGGAAGATGGCAGTGGTTTTCACTATGAACCCCGAAATGTCCTGGCCCGCATTGTTGAGCGGTTCAAAAACAGAGGTTATACACCGGTTGTAGCCCTTGAGCTGGAATTTTATCTGGTGGATCCCCGGAAGGATTCTGAAGGAAACCTGCAGCCCCCTATTGGTTATGTAAGCGGGCAGCGGGAAACCATGAGCCAGGTGTATTCGGTGGATGGGCTGACGGACTTTGCCGATTTTCTCAATGATATCAATCAGCTGGCAGCAGCCCAGGGAGTGCCCGCAGACTCAGCAGTGGCCGAAGCCGCCCCTGGCCAGTTTGAAATCAATTTAAAGCATTGTGATGACCCATTGGCAGCTTGCGACCATGCGGTGATGCTGAAACGTCTAATCCGGGAAGTGGCGGGGCGTTATAACTACGAAGCCACTTTTATGGCCAAGCCCTATGAAGAGTATCCCGGCAATGGTCTGCATGTTCATACCAGCCTGGTGGATGAAAGCGGGGGGAATGTCTTTGCCAGTGCCGATGGCCAGGACAGTGCCATTTTGAATCATGCCATTGCCGGCTCCATTGATCTGATGCCGGAAACCGTTGCCCTGCTGTGCCCCAATGTAAACTCATATCGTCGTTTGGTTCCGGATATGTATGTGCCGCTTCAGGCTTCCTGGGGGCATAACAACCGAACGGTTTCTTTGAGAATTCCGGCCAGCGGCAAGGCTGACCGCCGAATAGAGCATCGATTGGCGGGAGCCGATGCCAACCCCTACCTGGCCCTCTCGGTGGTACTGTCGGGTATTCTTAACGGTATTGAGCATGAACTGACTCCTCCGGAAGAAACCCATGGAAATGGCCTGGAACAGGATCTGCCTCTGCTGCCTTTTCGCCCTGCTGAGGCACTGGCCAGGCTGTCGGACAGCAAGCGTCTTCCGGAATACATCAGCCGGGACTATATTGATCTTTACGCCCTCTGCAAGAGCGAAGAGCTGAAACGGTTTGAGCGTCATGTCACCGCTCTGGAAACACAGTGGATGTTGAGAACTGCGTAATGAAGTAGGCTCGGGCTCGGAGAGAAAATACTCCCGGGCTTCCACAATATTTGAAACCTTTAGATCAAATTAAGGCAGGGGATGCCATGGTTTAAAGTCATCATCACTTGCTTTAGTGTTTTTTTCAGAGTTGAAATATAGGTTGGCTGCAGACCCTCCCATAACCGCAATGCTAGCGATGAATTTTAATAAATGCACTACCGGTTGGCGTTGATCTTTGTCTCTTAACCTGGCAATGTTGATTATTTCTAAAACGAAAGTGCCTATACCGCCAGACAGTGTTAATACGGAACTCCAGTTAATTCTATAGTCAGTGCAATGGGGAGGCTTACTATTTGGTAGATGAAAATGGGAGCTTAATGATGCACATTGGACTCCTCTAGATTTATTATGTGGGTCAAGAATGCCAATTGATAGATCGGAGTCTATCAATACATTTTCATTGGTATAATCAATTTCAGGTTTACCATATGCATTAGCAACTGCCGCCTCAGAACGAAGAATACGAATAAAATCTATCCCCGCAGCAAGGGCTTCTTCTTTATCTCTATCGGAATCTCCATAATACAGGGTGATGTTTCGATCCTCAAATACCGGTTGTTTGGGGTTGTTTGGACCAACAAAAGTGATTTCGGTAATAAGAGTGTCTACTGAATCAACTAATTGTTGAGTGTCTTCCTCAAGGGTTAAAAATTTTTTTAAGGTATTCCTAACACGGTTTAAAATATCATCAGGTGCACCCTCTGTTTCTCCGCGGGCTGTGATGATTTCAATTTTATGCCCTTGGGATAGATGTAATGCCATTGCTTCAAACATTTTACACTTTGGTGGGCTGTACTGATCATGTCGGTTCATCTCTTCATAAAATGAACTGTTCAGCAAAAAACGATCCCCATAATGATTCCAGCCATACCAATATATACCATTCACTTGGAATAAAGTATTATCAAGATCTATTCCTACTACATATTGTTGGTGCGGGTTTTTCTCTCTATGATCAGCGACTATCTCGAGAATATCTTCTGTGTCTATCATTTTTGAAAATGAAAGTGAAATGTAGCATAAACAAAAAATAAAGAATGCAGTTTTTCTTAGATGATTCATAATAAATGACCTGCTGTTTAGATATAACTGAATTCGATTTTATTTAGTTGAAGTTGGGAAATAATGGATGTTAAAAATGATGGGTTGGTAAAGTTGATGGTAGAAGGTGCCTGAATATATAAAGTTGAAATATTAGCGTGAATGTATATTCATTCTTCTTTCTTACTCATAATAACTTCGAGGGATTATAGAATAATTCAGTTAACAGATCGAGATAAATTAATCATCAATATGGAATAAGTCTGTACTGACCTGATAATAATTTGAAAGAATACAAAGTTCGGCATAAAAAATGCTTGAATTTGTTTTTTTGAATTTGGCAAGAGTTCTTAAGAAGCTTGATCATGCTTTAATGATCTGTTAGCTACTGCTGCATATTTATATTAATGGTTCTGCCCGATGGGTTTAAAGTCGGGGGGCTGTAGGCTCATCCACATGGTTAGCCTCTCTTTCCTGCCCCCCTACTGCACATTGAATACCGTGTTATTGAATCAATGTTTTGGCAGCCTGACTGTGATTATGGAGTAACTCCTCAAGGTTACCATTCAGCCACTGTTTATCCTGCACTTTCCACTGGCCATTGACCATGACACTATTGGCCTGGCTGGCTCCGCAGAGTACCAGGGCTCCAAGAGGATCGTGGGCACCACTGAACCGGGGTTCGTCCAGTTTGAACAGGGCTATATCGGCTTTTTTACCTACGGCCAGCTCCCCGATATCGTCTCTTCCCAGCACTTCGGCACTGCCTTTGGTCGCCAGATAGAGGGCATCGGTATGGGTGAACTCGTCGGCCTGGTAGCGAAGCCTCTGAATCAGCAGAGCCTGACGTACTTCCTGCATCAGATTACTGTGGTCATTGGAGGCGCTGCCGTCCACGCCAAGACCAACCCGACATCCGGCTTCCCTGAGCTCTTTAACACGACAAATGCCTGATGCCAGGACCATGTTGGAGGATGGGCAATGACATACACCGGTGCCTGCCTTACCCAGCCTGGCCACTTCTTCATCATTGAAGTGAATGCCGTGGGCCAGCCAGCTCCGGTTGTGGAGCCAGCCGACTTCTTCAAGGTAATCAAGCGGCCGCAGTCCAAAGGTTTTTACACAGAAATCATTTTCGTCTTCGGTTTCCGCCAGGTGTGTATGGAGGTGGACATTGTATTCCTCTGCCATTCTGGCGCTCTCTTTCATAATGTCAGTGGTGACAGAGAACGGGGAGCAGGGGGCCAGGGCTATTTCAACCAGCTGCTGATCATCGTGCTGGTGGTAGCGCTGAATCAGACGCTTGCTGTCATCCAGAATGGTCTGCTCACTCTGAACCACCGACTCTGGAGGAAGGCCACCGTCTTTCTGGCTTAACGTCATTGAACCACGGGTCAGTGTGGCCCGAACGCCAAGCGCCATAGCCGTTTCTGCCTGAATATCAATGGCGTTCTCCAGGCCATTGGGGAACAGGTAGTGGTGATCTGCCATGGTCGTGCAACCAGACAGCAAAAGCTCCACCATGGCCAGCTTGCTGGCTTGCTGGTGGGTCTCCGGTGTCAGCCCTGCCCAGATCGGATAGAGCGTCTGCAGCCAGGGAAACAGCTTTTTGTTGAGGGCGGGTGGGCAGGCGCGGGTCAGTGTCTGATAAAAATGGTGGTGGGTGTTGACCAGGCCAGGCAGTAATACCTGATCCTGGGCATCGACGATGGTATCGCAGGTAACAGAAGGCTCCTCCCCCAGAGCCAGTACTTCCCTGATCCGGTCATTCTCAATCACGATGCCACCCCGGGCGTCCAGATCGTTTGCGGTGAACACCGCCAGGGGCTGCTTGATCCAGGTCCTCTTCATAATCACTCCTGAAATGCCTAATGTTTGTTGCTATTGGGATACAGGCCAGGGAGCAGGAGCGTTCCATTGTTCCATCCAGTTAACCACCACTGCCCACTTTGCCTATCTGCAAAAGCGCATAACAGTGACTTGCGTGTTAATCTGTCAGGCAGACAGAAACTAACAGCATCTAACTTTTTTTTCATTAGTATGTGCAAGAGTAAACATGATTCAGATCATGGAAAGCTCAAGTTTGGCTTGTTCAGGTTAGGTATCGTTTGAAAGCTGGATAGATTTCTGCCATTTCGGCTGGCAGGGGGATTTCATTCTTTCAATAGTTTTTCTGCTGAGCCTCTTTCTGTCATTACTATCTATAAAACACTCAAGTATGGTTACTGATGGGAATGATTTAAGCATCTGGAAGGCAGTGGTTTTATAGTGAACGCTTAGAATGCACAGAATATGATACGGAATAAAGAAATGAGTGACTTGCTTCTGGGCTTGGGATCGTGTCATTCAGGATTTGTGGACAACTATGTACAGATTGGCAGGGCTTCACATGAGTTCATTTAATTGATGTAGGGATAAGTTTTTCTAAGAGAATATAGATGTAAAAAAAGGATGGGGTTCGTAAAAAGAAGTGTCTGGTAATAAGGCTATGTTGGATTGCTTTTGTTTTTTGTAGAAATTGTTAGCGATATTTCTCTGTTTGATGGTTTTGAAAGGATAGACCTATCATCTGCTTGATACTCATTGTCTGATTAATCAGTTAAGTTTGGGATCTGTAAAATGTATCCTTTTTGATAAACATTGAATGATTATAATTGAACCTTGATATATTTTTGCCGAATACAAGTTTATTTGCAGATTTCATTTTATTATTAGTTGGACGCATTGTTTGAACTATAAAATGCTAGTCAAAATATTATTAAGAGATACCATTATGCTTGGCTTGTCGGTTAGATTTAGATGTTGTTATTTAATCATGGCTTTATCGGTGTCGTCTATTTTTCCACTGTCCAGCATAGGCTCGGGATTTGGGAAATACGGTTTGGACACCTTTGGCGTCCAGCCAATTTCTGATGCCCTATGCGACCCAGCCCTTGCAAGAAATTTTCTGTTTTGTAAAGAGTTTCGTGATTATGTACATCCAGTTGGTGTTAATGAATCTCTTTCAATAAGTGTTTTAGGGAGTGATGTAAGTGTGAATATGAATTTTAAACTTCATCCTGAGCCGTCGGAGGGGTATGAGTTAAACTCTGAGGGCTGTTTTGAAGTAGGAGCCTATTTCTGCCCTCATCAGACAGGATTTCACTCTTCAGCGCTTCAGTTTAATTACAATGGCCGTAACTACAGTGTGCCAAATGCATTTAAAGGGTTTTCTATGGAAAGGGAGGCTGTTGAACCAAGAGTTTATGATTATCATATGGTCGCTCGATATAAGATGGATGTATTTACAAATGGTAAAAGGAAATCAGGGTTTAGTGATTTGAGTTCTTCTAAAACACGAGTGGCAGTAGCTGAAAGTAATAAGTTGGTTGTATTTGATGTAACTGACAGTTCAGTTTTAATGAAAGACTATAAGGTATTTATAGACCCTCAAGATAAGCGAATGCTGTCAACATTGAATAATGTAGCCTTTTGCAGTGAAAATGTTATTTTGGTGAGTGACTATGGACAGAGAAAACAGGCGGTTTGGGATTTGGAGTCAGGGGCAGTCAGTTTTTACCAGAGCTCAGAGAGTAAACCTGTAACGGATGTAGATTGCCATAGGGGAGAATTCGGCTTGTCGATAGCAAAACTTTATTCGAATCAACTAGTAAAGTATCGTACTTTGGAAAAGGATGGGCTGGATCAGAAAGAGCAGGAAGTTGATACTGCAGAGTGCATAGATTCAAAATTAAATTCGGTTCAGTTGTCGACGGTAGATGATGGTTTAGTACTTGTTGTCAAAGGTCTGAATTCTCGCAAAGAAAAAAAGGAGCTTCGAAAGTATATTGATGATGATCGAATGGAAGATAGTTGTTTACTGATTGGTGAGGAAATTGATGGTGATTTTGAAGTTCCTTTTCCAGAGTGGTCATGTAATGAACACAGCTGTGACATTCATGAAGTTGCTTTAAATATACCAGGAGATGAACCAAGAACACTGCTTGTATATGGAAAAAGGAATTCTGGAAATGGTCAAAACCATCATTACAGACATGAAAATATGTTTTATTTAGGCAGTAATAATAGCCACTTTATGATGATCAGTGATTCAGGTGATGTTCTCATTTTTAAAGGTAAAGAAGCATCGCTGGACAGCATAACTCCGTCTACATCAACTACGTCAGGACCAAGAAGTGAAAAAACGACCGTAGTAGTAGATAGCAGTGTTTCCCAACTCCATGATAAGGATCATACGTCAGATTATACGCCGGATTTTACGGGGTCTGATACTAGATCAGGTGACAAAGAGAGAGGTGAAGTTTTTGAGGAATTGATAGAAGTAAAGGTTCCAGAACAAAAAGCCTATTCCAAGGCCCATCGTCTTGAGACAACTCTATCATACTCATTGATGGCTTTGTCTGCATTGCTTGGAAGTAACTGGGTGGGGCGTTGAGGTGATCGTTATGAAAAATATTAAACTGATACTGGTTTTTCTGGTAATTTTATCATGTTGTATTGGACGTATGGCATATGCCATAAGAGATCCAAACGCACCACCTCCACCTGAAAAAAAATGCACCCAGGTAATAGCAGAAATTGGTAGAAATTATAAGGACGCGAAGGAACGGTTGAAGGTCTTTCAAGAAAAACACGATGATTTTTTGGATGAGCTTTTTGCTCTGTTTGAAGAATCTGTGCTTGGGTTTTTAAGGCCTTTGTCTAAAACATCGATTGATTATATACAGTTAAGAAAGGAGGGTTTTTTACCTGAAGAGGATGTGCATCCAATTACATATGAAATTTCACAACAATATACGAGAGTTATTTTCGATCAGTTGATCTCTGGGGCATATATTGGAACATTTCCGCAGTTGCCCGCGGCATTACATCTATACGTCCATGAACCCTGGTCCTGTGCGGGAGCTAAAAAATTGGATGAAGTTTTCCGTTTTCGAACCATTTTGAAACATCCGAAATTTAGGGCATATTTGAATAAAACAGTAGACCAACAGGAAAGGAGTTGGCGTGAGAAGTATTATAATTATCGTTATGAAGAAGACTCCAGGGTAGAAGATTTTACGGTTGGCTATATGGTTGATAGTGCAAACCTATCAATGACATTTAGAACTTTTATGTTTACAGTTCGTAATGAAAATAGAGGTAATCAGATTCAAACCATGCCGTCTAATCATCGTTTCCTCAGGATGGCTCAAGGTATAAAGGCTATGCAAGCAAGACTGTTCTCAACGTTTTATGATGTGGCTACTCCCCGGTCTGGCGGCTTATATGATGAAATGGCAGATGAGCTGCCTTATCAGTTGTTAAGTGGTTTTTTATCGGAAGACGAAAGTGAATCCGCTAAGGCCGCGGATGAATTGCTTCAAAGTAAGTTTGTTGTCTTAGATCGCCTGGAGGAATTAGAAAAATTATTGAAACATAAAGGTGGTTACCAGGATTGGGATCAAGATTGGATATTCCTTGCTGAAGCATTTTCTACCCTTAATCGAGCCTCAATTATTGAGTCTTTTGGTGGCTTTGATCAAGTGGAGTTAAGGGTGTATAAAAAAATCGTAAAAACCTTTTATGAAAGTTTGCTTGATGATAACTCCAGCAGTGTTCTAAGCAATCATACAGCGATGGATTTACTGAAAGACCTATTTGCGCATGTGAAAGCCAGGTTGCTGGTTCAAGTGCCTGTGCCAGTTAATTTAAGTATGGTTGTTATTGCGGATGCCAAGGCAAGAATAATTTATGAGTTGATTTTACATCAAAGTGTAATAGTGGATTTATTTAAAGATCATGATTTTTTAGTGGCGGAGCTGGGCTCAAGCAATTTGGCTACTCGATGGATGAAGATTCAAAAGGAAATTACCCAATTCCTTTCTGAGCAAGATAAATCCTTTTTCAATGCTCAGTTAGAAGAGCATATTGAGAGTTTAAGGGCTGTAATAGTCACTCCTTATAGTCAAGGTCCCCATCGAGAGGGGTTGGTTCAAGACTTTTTGTCAACCAGTGCTCTGGACTTCGCTTTTCCTTTGGTGACAAATGCTATGTTTCCACTCAGTGATAATGTTGATCATTTGAATCTTCAAGGTAAGCCAATTGAGACAAAGTTGAAATTTACTCGGAGATACTATGAAGGGCTTAGAAACTTTAAAAGTCTGATGAGAAAATTTGAAGATGTCAGTAAGGTTAGGTATCCGAATATTAGTAATAAAGCCTTGCGTGTTAATAAATACGTCCGTTTTTTGAGAAGGTTTGATTGGCTCAGTGATCATCAGAAAATAAAGGCTAACTTTGAAAGTTCGCAAGAAATTAGGGATTATAATAAGTTTCGTATATCTATGAAGAAGCTTTATGGGAATAACCATCGTGTTACTCAAGCCAGGGCTGTTAACAGTTACTTCAGGCACAATTATGTTCGTGTAGCAGCACCTCTAAAAGAAACACAGCTGTTGGTTAAACTGAATAGTTTGGGTAAGGTGGGCACCAGCTCCTTAGCTTCATTTTCAACGACAACAGCCTCTAATATGGTGGTCACTACTGGTGCATCCATAACAACAAATACGGCATCAACGATTCTTGTCAATGTTGCTGTAAGTAGCGTAATAGGCAAATAGCATTATTGTTAGTTTCTTAACTTCTCCTTTATGGATTTTAAAATCTATAAAGGAGTTGATATTTGTTTGAACGTTGGCCTTTATTTGCAAAAGTGTTTTGAAAATAACGTTTCTTTTGTCTTTTTATACGTGAAGTGAAGTTGGCCTTGTACGACAACAAGCACCATGTCAATAGAGCCAACAACCTTTGATGTTATAAATGAAAGGGTAATCATCGCAGTGGATTTTCTTCTGGGGATCATACACAAGCTTCTGAAACCAGTCAGCCTGACTTGTCATATAAGTTGATGACTGTTTCTGTATTGGTTTTTAAAAACTGGTTAGGGCGCTGAGATGTGAGGTTGTATCCATGAAAGTTTTAAAGTTTATATTGATTTCTTTGGTGCTCATTTCTTACTTTGAAGGTGGAGAGGTTTATGCTGCACTTGGGGAGGAATATTACCCTAGGTATAATAAAGAGAATAAAGTGGAATGTTGGCAAAAAATAGACAAAGTACATGATAGGCGCTGTTCAAATTAAGTGTTGCTCTACCCAATGTATAGAAACTTGATCTAAAAAAGCCTCCTCTGAGAAGAGTTGAGTTGTAGTAGTTCAGACCTGATCTGACAGTCACCGATTTTTCAGAGGGTGTCTGTCAGGTCAAATTCAGGCTACAAATTTTTCCTTCCAGATCTCTTTGCCATCTATCAGAGTTTCCATTGGCGTTCTT
>NZ_JBLYZI010000126.1:0-13498 GCF_057680865.1 Endozoicomonas sp. Z74 | reverse complement strand
TGATTAGTATGAATCATAAGGGTTACCTTTTTACGATTTAGATTTCAGTGATTTCACCCTCTATCTAAATCGGTAACCCTTCCCTTTTTTGAAGAGGGAATTGTCAGATCAGATCTGAACTAATGCACTTTAATTCATGAAAAAAGCCTGCCGTTTTTTCACTCTGACCTGTTCTTCTGTAGTCTAATTAGACGATGACTGATCAGTCATTACCCCGCTTTAATCACAGCAGATTTCCGGTCGCCAGGCAGGGTATACTCCAGCCTGCATCCATTGAAGTCTGGCCTGCACAATAACAATAAGTGGTTACAATCATGGCAAAAATAAGAAGTCTGATCGGTTATGCCGCCACGGCACTGGTATTTACCGGTGTGGGTGTGATGCTGAGCAGTACCGACCTGGGGGAGACGGTGCGCTCCGGTGCCAGCGTGGCTAAAAAAGCGGCGCTGAGCAAGGTAGCGGATCAGGTCAGTGGCGATGTACGTGAGCGGGTGCTTATTGAGAACCCGGAGCTGATCAAGCGGGTCATGGTGGGTGGCGGCTTTGGGGGCAACTTCTCTAAAAACATCGGTCAGCATATTTTTGGCAAGGATTTCCAACCCGCTATCGATGACGCTCTTGAAATGACCACCGTTTCCCAGGCCGGTGAGCGTATGTGGATCATCCATATGCCCATCGTCAATTCTATCCTGCTGGAAACTGATGATGGCCTGGTGGTCATTGATACCGGCATGGCGCCAGCAGCCCCGGCCCTGATCAAGGCGATTCGCAGTGTTAGCGATAAACCAATTCATACCATCATTATCACCCATGGCCATACCGACCACGCCTATGGCACTTATGCTCTGATTGAAGACAGCCCGGATGCCCAGGTCATTGCCCACGAAAATATCATTCCCCGTTTTGAACGGTACGTTAAGCTGCGCGGTTCCCTGGCGAATTACATGAGCCAGCCGGTGGATGAACTGCCTCAGGGTAAAGAGGACTTTATCTGGCCCACTCGCACCTTCAGTGACCGACTCGAGCTGGAGATTGGCGGAGAACAGTTTGTGCTTCAACACCGGAAGGGGGAGACTGATGACCATCTTTATGTCTGGGTTCCGGGCAGAAAAGCCATTGCCGTAGGGGATTTCTATCAGGGATTCCTGCCCAATGTGGGCAATGGCAAGCGTTCCCAACGGTTTGTGGAAGAGTGGGCAGAGACCATGAGAGAGATGGCGGCTCTAGAGCCTGAGTTTCTGCTGCCTTCCCATGGCAAAGGGATTACCACTGGCCAGGAGATTCAGGAGAACTTTGTGGTGCTGGCAAAGGCGCTGGAGTCCATTACCCAGCAGACCCTGGAAGGGTTGAACAAGGGCATTCGTAAAGACCTGGTGGTGGATAGCATTGAGTTGCCTCCTGAGCTGGCAGAGCACCCCACGCTTCAGGTGAAATACGTCAGTGCCAAAGATATTTCCAAGATGCTGGTCAAGCAGTATACCGGCTGGTGGGATGATATTCCTTCCCACTGGGCTCCTGCCCCCTGGGCCGATCGTGGCGCTGAAATCGCCAGCCTTGCCGGGGGGATCGACCCGCTGGTGAAGCGGGCCCGAGAGTTGATTAAAACCGACCTGGCCATGGCCAGCCATTTGGCAGACTGGGCATGGATGGCCGATTCCGATCATCCCGGGGTTCAGCAGCTGACCATTGACGTTTATAAGGCCAGGGTCTCAGATCCACAGACCAACACCCAGGAAATGCTCACTTACATCGATCAGATGGCTCTGGCCCGCCAGAAGCAGTTGGAGGCCGGGGAGGGATAACTCTTTTCTGTCCAGCGCTTCTGCGTTTTTAACCTTGCCCCCGGTTTACGAGGGCAGGGTTGAAGCAGTCCTGATGAAAAGGGCTAATAAAAAATACTCAGCGACGGCCCGGTGACCACATTCCAGTCAATGATCACATCCCGGCTGGCAATTTTATATTCACCATTTTCCACCCTCAACTGATCCCTGCGCTGGGCCGTGAAGGTATGGTTATCCTTCTGGTGACGGCTGTAGCTGATCAGAGTATTGCTGAAGGTTTCAAAACTGTTTTCATCCTTTCCGGGCAGAACTTCCACATTGCTGATAAACCGCCGGGTCCGGGCGGGCGGATTGTCGGTCCAGGAGTTCAACTTGAATGCTCTCATCACCCGGAGTGACAGAATGAAAAAGTTTTCATCCCTGAACGCGGGATCCAGCCCCTGACTGAGCTCCTGTTCAACATCGAGAAACGCCTCGGTTTCTTTCAGCTTCGGATCGTGATGGGGAATAAAGCGGGTGGGAATCCGGTATTTGACGTCAGTGGTTACCAACTTCAGCCACTGTTGATATTGGCGGTTATCCAGTAGCCGGGCTTCCCGGTAGTAAAACTGCTCAACATCGCTGATCCGATCGCGGGTAATCTCAGTCATTATTGTATCTCCAGTGTCTGGATGCTTTCCTGCGGGTTCTTTTCCTGACGCGAGCCCTGTTCAAGTCTTTGACGCCACTGCAGATAAAACTCCCGGGCATAATGCTCGTTAAAACAGCTGCCCACCTTACCGGGAAGCTCCGGATGAGGCTCTTCTTCCCCAAGCCCAAGACCGTAGTAGTAGGTTCGGTCATCGGCGTAATCGATATTGCTGCCTGAGTACTGGTGTGACCAGGCTTCTGCGTCTTCGCACTCCAGCAGGCCCCCGGGACCAAACATCATGGTGTAGTGAATTTTCAGTTTTTCCTTGATGTGTTCCGGGGCGTTTTTCTCCATCACCAGCCAGGACCAGTATTCAATCTGCCCGGGCCCTCTTGGATGGGTGGTTCTGAGCGTCATGTTGGACCAGAGGAAAGAGAGGTTGGGGAACACGCTGTAACACAGGGGTTTCAGTCTTGAGCGAACTTCACCCAGACGTTCACTGACTTTTTTATGTTGCTCCCTGAGGTACTGGTTTACTTCCGGGTCCATCCCGGCAACGCCGTCCATGCCGAACATACACATGTCGTCCGGTGTGCCTTCGGGCATCAGGCGCACTGATAGCCCGTGCCCTGGTTTGGGGACAACATTCAGTCCGGTCTCTTCCACTTCCTGAACCTGAGGGGTACCCTGAATCAGCGCACCATGAAGGTAGGGGCCGTGACCGACGTCGCCCAGGTGATTTTCCACCGGCAGCTTCCAGTTGCAGTTGATCACCCATTTGTGAGGGGCTCCAATCACTTCAACCCCACCATCAAACCGGTCAAACAGGCAGTCCAGATACCAGGCCATTTCCCCCAGGTAGTCGGTGAGGGGCTCTACGTTTTCGTCCATGCAGGCGAAAATGAGTCCTTTGTAGGACTCCACTCTGGGTACCCGTTTTAATCCCAGCTCCGCCTTGTCCGGTTTCTGGCAGACCTTTCGTTCCTGGGGGATGGAGACCAGGTCGCCTTTATTGTTAAACGTCCAGTTATGATAGGGGCACATAAAACGACGGGTGTTGCCCTGGTCGGCCCGGCACACCAGCACGCCCCTGTGGCTGCAGCTGTTGATGGTGACATAGATTTCTTTATCCCCCGCCCTGGAAACAATCACCGGCGTTTCGGCAATAAAGCTGGTAATGAAGTCGCCGGGCTTTGGAATCTGGCTTTCATGGCCCATATAGACCCAGGTTTTGCTGAAGATGTGCTTTTTCTCCAGTTCGTAAATGGCCGGGTCGGTGAAAATCCGGCGGTGTACATAGCTGCCGTCTTCACTGACCAGCTTGTCAAAGGGGATATCAGTGGGCATGGAGGTGTCCTTTTATTGTTATTGATATTGTTATTGAGGAGTTATTGGGTGTTGTGATCGATCCTGGTTATCCCAGAGGCAAAAGTTATCACACATTAACTTTTATGCAATGAGCGATTTGAAAAAAAATGAGTGATTGATAACATTTGCCCATGAGCGACGTTACCAGTGAAAAAAAGTTGACCAAGGGGGAGCGGACCGCCCGGCGTATTCTGGATGTGTCCGAGCGGTTGTTTGCCCATAAAGGCTATGATGGTGTCAGTCTCAGAGAAGTGGCTGCTGAGGTGGGCATTCGTGAGCCAGGGCTGTATCGCTACTTCAGAAGCAAGGAAGTGCTTTATCAGCAGGTGCTGGAAAGGGCATTGCGTCCTCTGGCCGACACCATGGATGAATTGCTCTCCATAGAGGCGGTTGACAAAAGCCAGATAGAGCAACTGCCAGCAGTGATGTTCGGTTTGCTGGCGAGGTCACCCCATGTGGTGGTTCTTCTGCAAAGAACACTGGCGGAAAGCCAGTATGCCTCCCGGTATGACCCTGGCCCGGGAAGTGGTGGTGTCTGGCTGGATGACTGGTTATCAAAGCTGGTGACCCGGGGGAAGCAGCTGTTTCATCATCTTGGGGTGCGCCGCCATGCCTCGGATCTGGAGGTGGGTCTGATCATGGTCAACCTATTCAATCTTTGCATCGGTTATTTCAGCTCAGCACGCTTGCTTGAGCAGATCAGTGGTGAGGATGCCTTTTCGACCACTGCCCTCCAGCGGCAGGCGGATCTGCTTGGCCGTTTGTCCGACGTTATTCTGGAAATGGAGATAGGTTCCCAGTGCAGGAAAGTGTAAATATCCATACCCGCATATATCCATAGAGCAACAGAAAAGGAAGTAGAAGCTCCCCAAAGACGTATTGTGCCCAAGGGAGGACAGGGGGATTGTCCTTGAATATTCAGCTGGCCTGATGCAATATCCGGACTGAAAAGACACCTTATCGTCTTAATGGACGATGGCTTGGGGGAAATGATTCAACCAGGGATGAACGGGCTCCCTCACCGCGGGCAACAGGACGATTTTGAATAGAATAAGGTTGGGTCAGTTGCGGGCCTGACGATAAAAAAAGAACGAACTATGACGAAGATTACCCCGCTTGAAGGGCATGATGTAGAAACAAGCGTAGAAGAGTTCAGTCGTCTAACCCAGTCTCTTTATGAAGGCATTCTTGAAACGGTTCCCTGGTCCGACTTTCTGAACCGGCTTCAGGGAAAAATGCAGGCCAATTACATCACCATTGTGATCAGCCCCCCATCGGAAGACCAGGACGGCCTGTTTCTGACCACGGGGTCTGCCGGTCAGGACATCGTTGCTTCTTATAATAACCATTTTTATGCCATGGACCCATTTGTAGAGCTGCCCAGTGGCCGGGTCTACAGTCTGGATGAATTCATACCGGAAAGTGAGCGATCTTATTCAGACTACTGCCTTCAGTTCCTTGAGCCCATGAACGTGTATCATGTGCTGGGGGTGGATATACGTACCGACAGTGGCTCCAAATACAGCCTGCGTATCAGTCGTGGTAAAGAGTCAGAACCGTTTACCGGTACTCACAAGGCTTTGCTGGAGTTGTTGATGCCGCACCTTCAGGGGGCGATTGGGCTCCACACCCGGCTGGGACGGGTAGAAACAGAGCGGAACCTCTATGCAGGTGCCGTGAACCAGCTGGCGGTAGGTACCATTATTCTGGATGAAGAAGCCAAGGTTCTGGAGTCCAACCCGGTGGCCAGTGAGCTGCTTGCGGAAAAAGATGGCCTGCAGCTGGTAGGGGGGTCTCTCCAGGTAGGGAGCAGCCAGGATACCCGACGGTTGAAAGAGCTGATCCGGCAAGTGCTGGCTGCCCAGAATGACAACACCCCTTCGGTGGTTGAGGCGCTCAGGGTGCAGCGGCCGTCAGGAAAAAGTGATCTGGGCATTGTCGTTCGCTCTGTTCCTCCCACCCAGTGGTCAAAAGTCAAGCATACGCCCTCTGTCGTTCTGTTTGTGGGGGACCCTGAAAAGCACTCCCAGGCTCCCAGGGAGATCGTCAAGACTTTGTTTGATCTGACGCCTGCCGAAGCGCAACTGGCCATGATTCTTGCCAACGGCCTGACGCTGGATGAAACCGCAGAGGAGCTGGGAATCAGTCGAAATACGGCCAGGGCACATCTGCGTTCCATCTTTTCCAAGACCGGGGTTACCCGTCAGACCATGCTGGTGCGGCTGATCCTGAAAAGTGTGGCGACGCTGGGTTAGCAGCCTGTGCTTGAAGCGGGTTGTACACCTGCTTTCCTGGGAGGCTGGCCGTTTTTGTTATTGTTTGTTCATTGTTAATAATTCTATTGTACTGCCATTGCCTGGGGCGTGCTGGTTTGAAAGCGGTTGACCTGCCGATATCCCGGGTTCTTTAGTGACGCTAACTGCCATGAACGATCTCAGGGAAGGGAGTGTTGACTCACTGTTCTGTACGAAAAGTACGAAGGGTTAACTGGCCAGGAAGGGCTGTGGGATCGTGGTGAAGTAGATAACTATAAAAAGAAGCAAAACAACAATGAATATAAAAAGAAGTAAAGTTTGGACGTTCGGGGTCAGCGCTTTTCTTGCTGCCTCAGTCATCGGCAGCGGCGTGGCTCTGGCTGCCAACCCTGCTCCCAAGAACCCACACCTGGCTGACTCTTCAAACCCTATTGGTCATACCACATCCGCTCAGCAGGACTCGGTGCCTCAGCCCGGGCCAGTAGGTCCTACTCGTGAATTGCAGGACTTCGAACTGCAATACCGTCATGTGGGCCCTTTCCAGTTTGGTACCAGCATTTCCGGTATGTATCCCGATGGCAAGCGGGTGCTCTGGAGTAATGGCGCCAACGGTGTGTTCAAGGCTGAACACGACAGTTTTAATGTGATTGATAACTACCCATTGCCGGGTAAGCGGTTTGATCGCCCTGAAACTGAAAATGCCCTTGAAGAGCTGCGCTCCCGTGACGGGTTGTCGGCCATGTATTTTGCATTTAAACAGGCGGACATGTTCAAGGAGTTGTCCGGTGTTTACACTTTGCTGGACAACAACCATGAGTATTACATAGGTGACTCTGGCGGCAGGGGGATCACTGTTTATGGTGATGCAGACCCATCCAGATCAAACAGTAAAATTGTCAAAAAACGTCAGTGGTCGGTGCCGGAGTCGGTTTCAGGGCTTATGATCGGTATGAATATGACCTTTGATGGCTGGATCGTATTTGGTACTGAGCACGGTTATATTGTTGCGGTCAAAAAAGACTTTTCTGAGGAGCGTGTGGTTCGCCTGAATTATGCCGTGGAAGAGGACGCTGAAAATGCCGCTACCGGACCGGCAGGTAAAGGTTGGGTACGGAACGGCCAGGCGGTGGATCAAACCGGTATTTATGTGGCTTCCCAGAATCATATGCACAGGGTTGCCTGGAAGAATGAACAGCTGTCCGTGGACGAGGCGGATGGTGCCTGGAGTGTTCAATACAGCAACTCTGCTGGTGAGGGAACGGGGGCAACTCCAAGCCTGATGGGCTTTGGTGATGAGGACCGGTTTGTGGTCATCACCGATGGTGATACCAAAATGAATCTGTTGTTGTACTGGAGGGATGAGATCCCGGCTGACTGGAAAGCGCTTCCCGGGCAGTCCCGACGACTGGCCGGTATCATTCCCGTGGATATGGGCGACCCGAATCTGGCTGTGCAGTCAGAGCAGTCGGTGGTGGTGTCTGGCTATGGAGCCCTGGTGGTGAACAACACACCGAGAATGCCCTGGTACTATCCTGAGCGTGCAGCAATGCTGCTGAACGGTTTTCTTGGCACCCGGGAGGAGTATCAGCCCTACGGTATCCAGAAATTCGCCTGGAACCCGGAAGCTCGTCAGCTGGAAAACGCCTGGGTAAATACCTCGGTCAGCTCACCAAATGCCATGCCCCTGGTTAGCGCAGGTTCCAATATGATCTATACGACAGGCGCCAGGAATGGCAAATGGACACTGGAGGGGATTGACTGGTCCACCGGAGAGTCTGTATTCCACTATGTTCTTGGTGATGAGCGCTACAACTCTCTGTTTGCGGGAGTGTTGCTGGATGAAAATGGCAATGTCTTTTTCGGGACTACCTTTGGTAAGGTTCGTCTGAAGCTCAGAGATGTGGTCGGGCTTGAGACCGCGAGTAATTAGATTTCCCTTCACACTCCTCCTCTTCCAAAAGGAGAGGGGGCATTCACCAGTAATGAATACCTCGCTCCCATGCTTTCAGGCCTGCGGGCTCCGTAACTACCTCCTTTCCTCCCTTTCCCTTTGAGAGGGGCGGGGTAAGGGTTGAGTGGCCGTTTTTGTTATTGCGGCTTTATTGAGTCCGACTTAATGTAGTGAGCAATGAAAATCCGGTGGGGGAGACGCTGACCAGGCGGTTGATTTTCATATGCAAAAAAGCTGATTGATAACCTGAATAAACTCAAATGCGCATGGCAGCATTGACGATCAGCTCCAGTCAAGAAGACAACAACAATAATAAACCGATCGAGATGTCGATAATGCAAAGCACAAAAATACCAAGGAAGTCCATCCTGGCGTTGGCTGTGTCTGCGGCGGTGGCTGCCGGGACCGTTCAGAACGGTTATGCTCTCTCTTTTCAGCCCACAGACGAAGTCTCTGTGGATTGGGATACCACGCTGGGCTACAGCGCAGGCTGGCGGGTCAGTGAGCAGGACCAGGAAGCTCTGAGCGACATTAATAACGATGACGGTAACAGGAACTTCAAGAAGGGAGCCATGGTGAATAACCGCTTCTCCATTCTGAGTGAAGCGGATATCCAGTATCGCAATATGGGGGCATTTGTTCGCGGCAGCGCATTTTATGACGGTGCTTATTATGGTCAGACGGACAATGACTCATCCGCTACATTTAATGGTGCCGGGGATCCCAACAGCTTCAGTGACAAAGTCAAAGAGGCCCATGGCCGTGATGCTCGCCTACTGGATGCCTTTGTCTATGGCAATTTTGATATTGCTGAACGCAACCTTAATGTGCGGGTGGGCAAGCAGGTGGTCAGTTGGGGAGAAAGTCTGTTTATTCCCGGAATCAGCTCGGCTATGAGCCCGGCTGATGCTACCAAGACAACGGTGCCAGGCGTGGAAGTAAAAGACATTCTGCTGCCTGTGGGCCAGGTGTTTGCCCAGCTGGATATTACCGACGCGCTCAGTGTATCGGGGTATACCCAGTGGGAGTGGAAACAGAACGAGATCAGTGAAGCGGGTAGTTATTTTGGTTCCAGTGATATGCTCGATGAAGCAGGAGACTCTATTTTATCTGCAGCTCCAGATATTAACCGGGGGCAGGATATTGATGCTAAGGATTCCGGCCAGTGGGGTATAGCCCTGAACTATTATGCGGAGAATCTGGGCTACGGCACCGATTTTGGTTTGTACTACATCAATTATCACGACAAGAATCCCTCCATTGTTACCGCTGATTACTATGATGTGACAGCAGGTTTTGGACCTACCCGAATTTATGTACCTGGTACCTATCACAAAGAGTTTATTGAAGACATTAAACTGATTGGCTTCAGTTTCAGTACTCTGGTGGGGGATACCAATGTGGGCGGGGAAATTGCCTATCGCAAAGATGCAGCGGTCAACCCTGCCGGTTCCAATGCCAGTACCGCGGCCATTCGGCGTGCCGACACCATTCAGGCCCAGGTATCTGTGATCCATTCCTTTGGAGCTACCTTGATTGCCGATGAAGTGGTGTTCTCCGGAGAATTTGGTTACAACGAAGTGCGGGGGGTGAGTAACCGGCAGCTGGACGGGTATGACGACCTGACCATGGATAAATCCGGTGCGGGTATTGCTGGTGCATTGACGCTGAAATACAACAGCGTATTTCCTGGTACCAATATGGAAGTGCCGGTTAACTTCAGTCATAACATCAATGGAGATTCTGCAGCTGGCAGCTTTACCAGTGGTCAGAATTCTGACCGGGTGAGCGTTGGTGCCAAGTTTATCTACAAAACCCAGTGGGAAGCGGGGGTGAACTACAGCGCCTATTTCGGTTCCTATGACAAAAACCAGTACACCGACCGGGATTTTGTTTCTGTAAACCTGAAGTATTCGTTCTAAAAAAGCCAATGGTGGCCTTTCCTGAAGATGTGTGGTTTTTCTAAACGTCTTCAGGTCTGGCCCGGAGAGATAACAATGATAATAAAAAAATCTTTACTGGCCGTGTCCATGGCAGGGCTGACACTTCTGGCAGGTTCTGTATCGGCAAAAGTCAGCGAGGAAGAAGCCGACAGGCTTGGCAAGGACCTTACCCCCTTTGGTGCTGAGAGGGCGGGCAATGCTGAGGGCACGATTCCAGCCTGGAATCCCGATTTTCAACCACCGGCCGGTTATAAGCCGGGAGACCATTATCTGGATCCTTATGCCGATGAAAAGCCGCTGTTTGTGATCACGGCCGACAATATGAAGCAGTATCAGGATAAGTTGACTCCAGGCATCAAAGCACTCTTTAAAACGTACCCGAAAACTTTCAGAGTGCCAGTTTATCCCAGTCACCGGGATGCCATGTATTCCGAATTCAGCATAAAGCAGACGAAAGCCAATGCAACCCGGGCGGAGTTAACTCCGGATGGCAATGGTGTCCTTAACGCCTTTGGCGGTGTGGCATTTCCCATTCCCAAAGAACCAAGGGAGATTGTCTGGAATACGATGTTCAATAACTGGCCTTATTTTTCCAAGTATCTGATAACGGATGCCATTGTCTACCGCAACGGAACCCGCCTGGAAGGGGTGACCAATTTCACGCGGATTGCCCCCTATTTTAATCCTGAGAATGATTTTGAGCAGTTTGTCAGGGAAAACCTGCCTCGCTCCTCCACTATTACCCAGACGCTATCGCCTACCCGGGAAAAAGGTAAAACTATTCTGGTTAGAGAGTTCGTCAACCAGAGCGCAGACCCCCGTGCAGCCTGGAGCTACACACCAGGGATTCGCCGTGTTCGCAGGGCTCCTACCGTGAAATATGACTCCCCAGGAGGGCTGGGTAACTGGCGTACTGTAGATGAGTCCTACGGTTTTAATGGTGCTACCGATAAATATAACTGGACTCTGGTGGGCAAGAAGGAGATGTACATTCCCTATAACACCTACAAGTTTGAGAGCCCGGATGTTTCCCTGGATGAGCTCCTGACCAAAGGGCACCCCAATCCTGACTATATGCGATATGAATTGCACCGGGTCTGGGTGGTCAAGGCAGAACTCAAGGAAGGGGAGCGGAATGTGTATAAGACCCGTGTCCTCTATATTGATGAAGATCACTGGAACCCGGTTCTGGTGGATCAGTACGACAACCGGGATGAACTCTGGCGGACCGCCATGGTGAATTCCATCAATCTGTTTGATATGCCTGGAATGGATCGCCGCTCCACCATTCACCATGACCTGATTTCCAGGGAGTACTTTGCCAACGAGCTGCGTAACCCGCATCCGCCAATGGTGGTGAACCGTGAGCAGAAGGAGTTGTCTTACTTTACGTCTTCAACCCTGAAAAAACTGGGGATCCGTTGACCGCTCATTTAATCATCAGGTACCCCCCCGGTTATGCCGGGGGGGCTTCCATAGGTTATGCCGGGGCTCCGGTATGAGCCATTTACCGTTTTCCCTCACCCCAGCCCTCTCCCAGAGGGAGAGGGGGTAAACCTCTGCTGAGCTGCCCCTCATCCCTCTCTTTCTAGAAGTGGGTGTCTGTGATTAACATATATGATTGAAGCACTTTGGCCGGGCTAACCCCCGGCTTTTTTATGGCCAGGGATGGCCTGTATCCTGGAAATGCCTGGAGCAATTTCCAGGGTATGCCAGGGATGGCCTGTATCCTGGAAATGCCTGGAGCAATTGCCAGGGTATTCCAAGAATGGCCTGTACTGGCAACCCGGCACTTCCTTTAATCCTGTAGACTAGGCTCGTTCTGTTTTCTCCGAAGGAGCGCTGTTTCATGATCAAAGTGGGTGTTATTGGCTGTGGTTATTCTGCCAGAACGTTTCATTTACCTCTGATTTCGGTGTCACCGGTCTTTCAGCTGGAAGCCATCAGCACCAGCAGGCCTGAAGCGGTGGCGAGAGAGTTCCCTGCAGTGACACTGTTTAAAAATCCCCTTGAATTGATCAAGGGCTCTCGTAGTGACTTGGTGATCATCACGGCGCCGACCCATCATCATTTTTCTCTGGCAAAAGAGTGCCTTCACAATGGCCTGCATGTGGTTCTGGAAAAGCCAATGACCACCACTTCATCAGAAGCTCTGGAACTGATTGAGCTGGCCGAGAGGAAAGATTTGATTCTCTCGGTTTTCCATAACCGGCGCTGGGACGGGGACTTTCTGACGGTTCAAAACATTATAAAAAGTGGGGAGTTGGGCAGAGTGCATAACTTTGAATCCCACTTTGACCGGTTCCGGCCTGTAGTTCGACAACGCTGGCGGGAACAGGCCTTACCTGGTTCGGGTATCTGGTTTGACCTGGGGGCTCATCTTGTGGATCAGGCGTTGATGTTGTTTGGTGTTCCTGAAGCCATAACCGCCCGGTGTCTGATGCAGCGGGAAAAAGCGGAAACCACGGATTATTTTCATGCTCAGCTTCACTATGGCGGGTGTGAAGTGGTTCTCCATGGCAGCTCTTTTTCCCCGGGGCCGAACCACCGTTTTCGGGTTGAAGGGGAAAATGGCAGTTTCATTAAATACGGCCTGGATCCACAGGAGTCCCAGTTAAAGGCAGGACTTCTGCCTGGTGAGCCATCTTTTGGTGTGGAAAAAGCCAATGAGTATGGCCGCTTGTATCAAGACTCTGGATTTTCAGAAATCCCCACTGAAACGGGGAGGTATTTATCCTATTACGACCTTCTGGTGGCGGCGCTCATGGAGGGAGCAACGATTCCTGTCAGTGCAGCAGAGGCCGCTACTGTGCTTCAGATTCTTGAGTTTGGTGTCAGGAGTTCGAAAATGGGGCGGACCCTTTCTGTTGAAAAAGGGTAGCCAGAGACACCTGCTGTGCGGCTTGTCTTTTTCACGGAAATAGACTGTTTGAGTTTGGACACTCCATGATATGTATTGCAAAGCCAACAGCACCTCCAGGAATTGCTTCCTGGCAGTGTTGACACTGCACCGAAGAGGCTTCTGATTCATCCTCGCTGTTTTCCTGAGCTTCAGGAGATAAGGACGTAAAGCATGCTAGCCATAGGTCATCAGCCTCACTTTCCTGTTCTGATGGGCTTGTAAGCTCCTGTTGTAACTCTGAAGCGGGGAGAGGTTCGGTGCTGCATACGTCCTCAGCTGTACTTGTGGTGTTTTCAGTGGGAGGGTTGAAATTCATGGGCAGTACTGCTGGATGCTATTCTGCCAGGTGTTGCTCGGCCATCTCTGGTTCACCGACAGGAAATGCCATTGAACACCCCGCTACAGGACAAATTATCGACGCATGAACCTGTTGAAAATGAGCTTCAGCCATACTGTCGGAGGGCGCTGTTCAAATTAAATGTTGCTAACATGGTCTATACTCCCTGAGCATGAGAATTGTCGTGTAAAGTGGAGTTCCAGCCATGAAACCTCAGCAATTCCAAGACATCCTGAAGTCCATACCCATGATGTCCCCAGAGCAGATCGGTGTCCTCCATAAAACTCTGCCGCCCTCACCCATTGCCGGTGATGCACAAGGTATTTCCGG
>NZ_JBLYZI010000125.1:0-13650 GCF_057680865.1 Endozoicomonas sp. Z74 | reverse complement strand
TTAGTATGAATCATAAGGGTTACCTTTTTACGATTTAGATTTCAGTGATTTCACCCTCTATCTAAATCGGTAACCCTTCCCTTTTTTGAAGAGGGAATTGTCAGATCAGATCTGAACTAATGCAGGTGTATTTTCCATAAATGGTATTCCCATTCTGGGTTAAGGTTTATAAATTGACTTCTGATTAATTCAAAATAGGCTGGCAGTTCCTGTCCGATCCAGAGTTGATGAATAGACTTTGGAATGGTGTCACCATTACTGTTGCCCGCCATTATCAGGGAACTCGTCATGAAAATACCGAGTACTATATTTTTTTTACTGGTCAAGATATTTGTGAGTGAAATCACGGGTCACCTCTTCCAGTAGCTGTTTTAGGTAAGGGGACTGAATTTTTATAAAGTGTCGATTTAAGTAAGCCCTTAAGGATGTGCTGATTTCAATGTTCGCAGGGCAGGATGGCCAATAATCTGCACCATTTTCAAAATACTTGATTCTATTGAATATCAGTCGTAGACGAGCTATTTCAGATTGATCCTGGCTTAAGGTGTTTATGAAGGCTTCCTGTTCAACTTCACTGGCGAGGTCTAGTTGGTCGATGGAACGAATCAAGTGAACTATTTTTTGTGACGGTTCAGTGCCGGTATCGATAATGTGGGTGATCAGATCGTTAGCGGCGTATTCCTCTTGCAACTTCTGGGTAAATGCATTGATCCACTCGGGGTGTTTTTCGATGGTTGCAATACTCTCCCCTATTACACGGGGCGTTGATGCCCGATAGAACTCCTTCAGTACTGGTATATCTGTCATGCTGACCAGTCTGGGTCTCACTAAATACTGATGAAACAGCCACTCATGAAAAGGGAGTTTGCCCATTGATATAACAGTGGAAAGGCTGTGATCTCCAGTTGTTCCTATGATGTCATGGCTAAAATACATGAGTGCTTCAAGGGCTCGCTTCGGCAGGGGAAATGGGTTAATGATCACTACGGTTTTGCCGCCTTCAGAACCTATCGAAGTCTCAATCCAGTCTGTTTCTGGCGCCCAGTACTTCACCATTCCAACCTGCGCCTGCCTCAACCCCAGCTGCATTTCTTCACCGTACAAGGCCTCTCGAGAGATGGGCATGATCAGAGTTAAGGGGTCTTCCGGGTGGGCATAAAGCAGTGACTGTATAAATGATATCTGCCCTGGCAGGTGCTTCATGTAACCAAAATAATAATCTGCGCTCTGGGTAATAGACTGAATATTTTCAGAATGTGTATTTTTTCCACCAATGGCTGCAGCCACCTCTGGCTCAACTGTTTGAAGGTCCTGAATCCAGGATGTAGTAGTCTCAACCAGCTCTTCTGAACGATACACTGGCTTTTTGCCCAACTCGTAATCATAGATGAAACCGACGTCAGTAACTCCAACGCCAAATCTTGGGGCGTGTACACAGAAGGTAAAATGTGTCGCTGGACTACAGATGCCATGTTGTTGTACTTTGCTGTTTTCTTTAAAAAACTGTTTTTTCAGGAAGCTGACAAATCCCGGTTTATTTATAAAGTCTGCTTCTGAAAATGATGCTAGGTATTCAGTGAATAGCTGGAGATCCCAGGCGTTGTTCAAGTCCCTTTTCCAGGGGGATGCGAGCATGGTCTCATCATAAATCAGTAATTCTTCTATTGCCATATTGGTCGTGTTAAGGTAATGGTGATGATGACAGTCATTGGAGGTGCAGAGATGGTCTCGGTCATAGGATAGAAATTCCCCAATATAAAATGCATTGTTTTTTATCCTGGGAAACTCCTTGAAAAGTGTTCTGGGTGAAGCCGCCATATAGAGAATAAATCCGCTTTCTTCTAATGTTTTCTGTATTTCAAATGTATTGTTGAAAACAGGGGCGCTATCATCAGGATCTATGTCGGTATCTATGTCGGTATCTATGTCTCGAATAGCCCAGTAATGATTATAAGTTCCCTGAAACATATCGGTTAAAGTAGGGATTTCATGTTCATTAACGGCAGCCATGACATCGATTTTTAAAGCTGGGAGATTTCTATTCAAAAGTTGTGTTGTTTTGTGAAGGTATGAATAGTCACCAAAGCCATCTGATAACTTATTAGTGTAGAGCAGCGCATCATTTATAGTTTCGGTTGAGTTATTAATCTTCAGGTTTGCCAGCATGAGTTTATAGGTGTCAAGCTGTTGTTGATTCCGAAATTTCATGTCAAATAAAACTTTTGGAGACCTCTCAGGGGGAGAGGGAAGCTCTTTTGAGCAGTAACGTGAGGTCGCAGGAGCCAGAATCCCCATTATCCTTTTAAACTCAAAAAAATCCAAATACTCAGGTTCTGAAGTATTGGCAGAGAATGGTGCTGCCATTAAGCAAGCACAAAGAGCTTGAATTATAATCTTAATGTTTTTTTTGGGCATAATTAACCTTGTGTTGTTGTCTTCTACATTCCAAGCAGTGGGGAAAATATTAATCTATAAGTTGTATGCCAGTGATTATCAGGTACCAAATATACGTTTGTACATCATGGTATGAGTGCAAGTTTGGAATAAAGTTCCATTTTGATTTCGCAACTCTTCTGGAGCTGCATGAAAGAAGTCAATGCCTTGAGTGAAGGAAGGAATGAAAGCTTCTGGATGGAAGGTAAGCTCGGTTTAAAAAAATGGCATGCCTTGCACACAGGGGTTGTGCGATGACGGTTGAGGCACGAGCTTTGGGGCCATTACTCAAGCGGTGGACGGATCAACCGCCTGCCTGAAGATCAGGGTTTGCCAGATGCCTGTTTACTGGTCAGTGGTTTTCCATCCACAGTGGCTTCCCGGATTTCAACGGTATATTCAGTGCCCCCTTCTTTCTGAAGCAGCTTGACCAGAAAGTAGTCCCAGTTCCGGGCAAACCAGATCCAGGTGGCTCTTTTGTCGGTGTCACGCTTGATTTTAACCCGGACGGTCTCCAGTTTTCCGGCATCGGTGTCCAGAACTTCATTTCCTTCAATAATGAATTCGCGCTGGTAGACTTCATCATCATCCGCAATGTGGTAACTGAATACCTGCTTTTTGCCTTGAGCCAGGTCCATGCGGAGTTGCAGTTGATAGCCTAGATTGTCAATGGCTCCGGGGGGAAGATCCATGGACCACTTCCGGTCTTCCTGCTGCCAGTTTACAACCTTTTTCTTCCAGTCAAAACGAGCCCTTCGCAGGGGCTTGCCACCGATCCCGGTTCTTTCATAGGTGTATTCTTCCGATACCAGGCTCTGATCTTTCAGGATAAACCGGCTGGTTTCTTTCAAACCAAGGAAGGTGGCATCGGCACTGAACGACAGAGTCCAGCTGCCATCGCTGTTCTGCTTCAGGGATCGTTCGCCACTTCCGCCAAAAGGCAGCCCTTTAATGTCTGCTTTGTAACTGGCGGTAAAGGGTTTAAGGATGCGCATTTCCGGAGACGGCTGCCTGGCGGGCAACTGCTTTTTACCCGGTGAAGATTTTTGCTCTGGGGAGTGTGGCGCTGTTTTTGAGGAAGGCGAACCATCAGCCGGGAGTGCCGGTGTAGTCAGGAAAGCGGCCATCAAGGTTGTGGTGGTGAAAAACAGTGCCCGCCGATTCATGGTAGCTCCAGAGCGTGTTCTTTCATTTGATAGCCTTCGGGATCCAGAGGGTGGCCGTCCAGCAAGGCAATGTTATCCCGCTGAATTAAACGACCGCTGGCCAACAGATGCACGGCAAGAGGGTAAATCTGGTGCTCCATAGCCTGGACTCTCTGGCGAAGGCTCTGTTCATTATCGTACGGCTCTATCTTCAAAGAAGCCTGAATGATTTGGGCGCCGCTGTCCAGTTCCGGGGTGACAAAGTGGACCGTACAGCCGTGGAGCTCCTGTTGATCCGCAAGTACCCGTTGATAGGTATTCAACCCTTTATAGGCGGGCAGCAGGGAAGGGTGAATGTTGAGCAGTCGGCCGTTGAAATGGGCTACAAACTCCGGGGAGAGTATTCGCATGTATCCCGCCAGAACCACAATATCCGGTTCAAAGCGGTCCACTTCTTCGATCAGCCTGAGGTCAAAGGCCTCTCTGGATGAAAACACCTTGTGATCCAGGCCAATGGCAGCCACTTTATGCTGCCGGGCTCTTTCCAGGCCAAAGGCATCCGGGGTATTGCTGATCACTCCGGTAATCTCGTAGGCATAATGAGACTGTTTATCCAGTAGTGCCTGGAGATTACTGCCGTTACCGGAAAGCAGGACGACAACGCGTTTTTTTTCGCTCACTCTTTTTTCCTGACTTCTTTTTAATCCACCCCTCTTGCACAATTGCGATGGGGAGATCTGTAAGCAGTGTACACCTGCACTCCTGTAGTGAAAATCAATGGCTTCTCCCTTGCTTAATGGGGGGAGACGCTGTTTTCTTATGCCAGGGGCATGGTGTTATCGACTTCTATTAACAACAAAGGTGAGCCAGCGGGCGACTCACCTTGTCAGAGGGTCATGAAATGAAAAAGTTCCTTTCAGGCAGGGCCTTTATTGAAGGCCTATTGAAAGACGACCTGTTCACTGTCCCCGGTTGCGGCAGCGGCTTCTATATGCCCCATGACAAATGCCTCCTCACCCAGCTCATCCAGGCGTTTGAGGGCCTGTTCACTGGCCTGTTCAGGGATGCACAGCACCATGCCAACACCGCAGTTAAAGGTTCGGTAAAGTTCAAAAGGATCAATGTTGCCTGCCTCCTGGAGGAAACGGAAGACAGCGGGGATCTCCCAGCTGGCCGTGTCAATCACCGCGCGGCAACCTTCAGGGATCACCCGGGGCAGATTTTCCGGAAGGCCTCCGCCGGTAATATGTGCCATGGCATGAATGGGTGCTTCTTTACGAAGCTGCAGGAGCGATTTTACATAAATGCGGGTGGGGGCCATCAAGTGTTCCTTCAGGGGCTTCCCTTCCAGCTTCTGGGTGAGATCCGTTCCACAGACTTCAAGCACTTTCCGTACCAGGGAATAGCCATTGGAGTGGGGGCCGCTGGACTTCAGGCCAATCAGAACATCGCCGGCGGCGACTTTACTGCCGTCAATAATGTCAGACTTTTCCACAACCCCAACGCAGAAGCCGGCCAGGTCGTAGTCGTCCCCCTGATACATGCCGGGCATTTCGGCGGTTTCACCACCAATCAGGGCACAGCCTGATTGTTCACACCCTTTGCCGATGCCGGTGACCACCCGCTCGGCCACATCGACGTTGAGGCTGCCGGTGGCGTAGTAATCCAGGAAAAACAGAGGCTCAGCGCCACAGACCAGCAGGTCGTTAACACACATGGCCACCAGGTCAATGCCGATGTCATCGTGCATGCCCAGTTCCATGGCCAGTTTCAATTTGGTGCCAACACCGTCCGTACCTGAAACCAGAACGGGCTCCCGGTAGCCGGAAGGGAGCTGGCAAAGTGCGCCAAAACCTCCCAGTCCCCCCATGACTTCGGGGCGGGATGTTGCTCTGGCCACCTGTTTTATCCGCTCGACCAGGGCATTGCCAGCGTCGATATCAACACCGGCGTCTTTGTAACTCAGAGAGGTTCTGGAGTCCGTTGTGCTCATTGAAATGAATCCGCTCGTTGCCAGCGTTTCGGGAAAGCGTCTGGCAGAATCTATTAAGGTGGATAATCAGAGGGTGCTATTTTAGCCTGAACGGAGGATAAGGAAAGTCTCGGCTTGTGATAATTTACGATCAACCTATTGGCAGTGGTGACTTCACCCGGAAAGAAAAAGAGACAATACCGGCAAGTTGGCCATTCAAGTTTGCCTATATTGTGGCAGAATGTTCTTTTTTAAGTTTTACATACGCAGGGTTCTTGGCATGTCTGTGGTTGTCAGCCGACGTTCTTTTACTATGAAAATGCAGCATTATCAGGCTATGGAGCCCTTTTCATGGTGCTTTTCATGGTCGAATGTGGGCTGCCTTTCCCGGCGGTGGCTGTTTAGGGCTTTGCTGGGCTGGCTGACGCTTTTCATTTCACTGTCGGCTTCCGTGAGTCATGCTGCCCAGGTATCCGGGCTGTATCGGCAGGATGTTCCCGTCAGTGGCCAGGGGAAAAAAGAGCAGTCCGAGGCCATGGGGCAGGCCCTGGCAGAGGTGCTGGTGAAAGTGTCGGGTCAGCGGGAAGTGCTGGCAAATACCGGTATTCGCAGTGCCCTGGGTAAGCCAGAGTCCTATATCCGGGAGTATGGCTTTCGTACGGATGAGACACCAGAAGGGCGCCAGCAGTATCTTCAGGCCACCTTTGACTCGAAGGCGGTGAACCGTCTGCTTCAGACATCGGGAGTGGCCATCTGGGGGCAGAACCGGCCTGCTACCTTGGTGTGGCTGGCGGTTGAGCGCAGTGGCCAGCGGGAACTCTTGAACACCAGAGATGAACTGCCCCAGGTGGTGACGGAGGTGTTCCAGGGGAGGGCTCTGCCAGTGGTGTTTCCACTGATGGATTTTGAGGACGCTACCGCCATCTCATCGGTTGACGTCTGGGGCGGTTTCAGCGGCAAGATCCGCGCAGCATCCGCTCGATACGGCTCAGATGCAATCCTGACCGGGCGTCTGCTGCAGGTGGGGGAGCGTTACTCCGGGCGTCTGACACTGCTTTTCAGGGGGCAGAGTTACCCTGCCTCTATCGACAACCTGGATTCAGCCGGTATCGCCCTGAAAGCTTCTGATCTTGTGGGTGATACCCTTTCCCGTCATTACGCAGTCAGTGCCAGTGATGAGAACAACACCGCCCTGCTGGTGGTGGATAATGTGACGACGGTTGAAGATTATGCCGCCCTTTCCCGGTATCTTTCGAAACTGACTGCTGTTCGAGCGGTGAGTGTTCACAAGATCAAAGGACCCCGGTTAGAGCTTGAGCTGGCGATTGATGGTACTGTGAACCAGCTGGCCGATGCTCTGGCCCTGGGAAGAACCCTGCGAGCAGTCAATGGGGCCGGAGCGGGTTCCTTGAGCCCGGGAATGAATCAGGCGGTGCTCTATTATCACTGGGTAAATCGTTGATTGAATGGGAAACGGTTTTTCACGGTAAAGTAATAAAATGACGTCTGGCGTGGATGGTTAAGAACAGAAGAAAAACTGGAACCAAAGCAAGGTCTAACCAGGGTTGAGTGTTGCCGTGAAGCTGCAATATTTACCAAATTTACTGACTGCTATGCGGCTCGCCCTGTCAGTGCCCATTGTGATAGCCATTGTATATCGGGAGCCGCTGGTGGCGATTGCCCTGTTTGTTCTGGCTGCGCTTTCTGATGGCCTGGACGGCTTTCTTGCCCGGCGATACGGATGGGAAACCCGGGTTGGTTCCATGCTGGACCCTCTGGCGGATAAAGTTCTGCTGGTGTCTGCCTTTCTTTCCCTGTCTTTTATTGACTTGATTCCTTTCTGGCTGACTTTGCTGGTAGCCGGGAGGGATTGCCTTATTATGGTGGGGGCAATGGCGTACCGTTCTGTGGTGGGAAGGTTGGATTTTCAGCCTTCTCGGCTGGGGAAGTTGTGTACGCTGTTTCAGTTGACACTGGTTTTGACGGCTATGATCTCCATGGCTCTCGAGGTCAGTGAACCTGTGGTCTTTCTTCAGCCCCTGGTTGCGTTATTCACTCTGGGCAGTGGCTTACATTATGTGGCTGACTGGAGCAGAAAAGGGTGGCGGCATTTTCATTAGTTATGGAAGGCATTCCGGGAGTGTAGAGTGGAATCTGATTCGGAAAACGGCGTTAGCATGACAATGCAGCAGCGATACATGCTGGTGGGCATTGTACTTGTGGCCGTGGGCATGGTGCACTTTCTTGGGCCCGTGCTGACGCCCTTTGTGGTCAGTATGGTGCTGGCTTATCTGGGAGACCCCCTGGCGGATCGTCTGGAGTCCTGGGGGATTTCCCGGGGATTGTCCGTTGCCATTGTTTTTCTGACCATCTTTGGTGTTCTTATTACCGCTTTTTTTGTGGTAGTGCCCTTGCTGGTCCAGCAGGTGAAAACGGTGTTTCAACTGTTACCGGTCTGGGAGGCCTGGGGGCGATCCAATGTTCTGCCTCTGTTGCAGGAACAGTTTGATATTGACCCTGCCCTTTTTGACCTCAGTGAGCTTTCCCGCAAGCTGGCGGGCCAGTGGCAGAAGGCCGGAGGTCTGCTGGCCAGTCTTGGGGTTTCCGTGTCCCGATCCTCAATCGCGTTTATAGGGTTTATGGTGAACCTTTTTCTGGTTCCCGTTGTGACGTTTTACCTGCTTCGGGACTGGGACAAGTTGCTTGGGAACGTCAGGGTGATGATTCCCAGAAATGTTGAACCTGTGGTATCCACTCTGGCTTCAGAGTGTGATGAGGTATTGGGGGCTTTTCTCAAGGGGCAATTGATGGTGATGCTGGCGCTGGGGGTTGTGTACAGTGCCGGGTTAACTCTGATCGGCCTGCAGTTCGCCATCTTGATCGGCATGATGGCAGGACTGGTGAGCATCATTCCCTATATGGGATTTGCCGTGGGGTTTGCAGCAGCGGTGCTGGTGGCCCTGTTCCAGTTTGATACCTACACCGGGTTGGCTTTAGTGGCGGCCGTGTTTGTGGTGGGGCAGGTTCTGGAGGGGTGGGTGCTGACCCCTCTTCTGGTGGGGGATCGTATTGGTCTTCACCCTGTGGCGGTTATTTTTGCGCTGATGGCCGGGGGGCAGCTGTTCGGGTTTGTGGGGATGCTGGTCGCCCTGCCCATGGCGGCGATAATTATGGTACTCTTGCGCCACCTTAACCGGAACTACAAGGCCAGTGACCTTTATCGGGCCGGAGGCACTGGAGAAAAAAACTGACAGTGAGCGCGATTCAGTGAGAAAATGTCTGGACTATGTGTGTGTCTGTTGACTTCGATCAATATTGGTCAATCATCAGCCGGTTTTATTGTGTTCCCGACTCTTGTAAGTTTGTCGAAGGGGGTGGTAAGGGTGCCAGATGCTGTTGCTCAGTGTGATGTCACAGCGGTTGTTCTTGATACCCTTGATGTAGCTGTTCTCCCTGTTGTTGTTATAAAGGGAAGTGAATTCTCGTTATCTTTACGGATTCGATGTCCATTATGAGTTTGCCTGTGCAACTGCCGCTCAGTGTCCAGTTAAGGGACGACGCCACATTTGCCAACTATTTCAGTGGGGGCAATGAGACGCTGGTTAACCTTCTGGATATGGAACGTGATGTTCCGGGCATGGACTCCGAACAATTTGTGTTTCTTTATGGTGCCAGGGGAGTCGGCTGCAGTCATTTATTACAGGCTGCCTGCCATCAGGTTGACCGGCGCCATGGCCGCAGTATTTACCTTCCCATGAAAGAGCTGGTTCATTACTCTCCAAAATTGCTGGAAGGGATGGAACGGTTGCAGCTGGTTTGCCTGGACGATATCGGTGAAGTGGCGGGTGTTCATGAGTGGGAAGAGGCCCTCTTTGATCTTTTTAACCGCCTGCGGGATTCCCATACCCGTTTCCTGGTGGCGGCAGATAACCCTCCCCGGGCTCTCGGTATTGAGCTTCAGGACCTGGTTTCCAGGCTTGGCTGGGGGCTGGTGTTTCAGGTGCATCCGTTAAATGACCGGGAGAAAGTCGGAGCTTTGCAACTGCGCGCTCATCTCAGAGGGCTCGACCTCAGTGAAGAAGTAGCCCGCTTTATCATTCATCGAGGCTCCAGGGATATGGGCTACCTGTTTCGTATGTTGCAGAAACTCGACAGTGCATCGCTCAGGGCCAAACGGAAACTGACTATACCCTTTGTCAAAGAAGTGATGGGCTGGTAGTGATCAACACTCCCTCAATAAGCGTCTTTAAATAAGCTGCTTTCAATAAGAGAATTCTACATGATGGCCAGACGGGTTTCTGCCAGCCAGCTCTGCTTTGGGATTATCTTCCTTTTCTTATCGGCGTCTATTGTTCTGGGCTGGGTGTTCTCCAGCCAGTTGTCAGAGCGGGTGCTGGCAGCTATAGAGCAGCAAACCGGTTTAAGTCTTGGTCCTGATCGCGCTGACTACGACTGGATGAGGCGCCAGGTCACTTTGAATGGAATTCATGGCAGTGGTAATGGCCTTGAAGTGACGGCAAAGCAACTGAGCCTGAATCTTCATTACCGGCGCTGGTTTGATCCGTGGTTGGGCCGGTTGCCGGAGTCGATCAGTGGCATTGAACTCTTCGATGCCCAGATTCTTGCTGATCCTGACAGGGTTGGGTTGGTTTCACCTCCGTCTTTTAAGCTCAAAGGGTTTAGCTCCGTTACCATTGTGGAGGGGGTTTTTAAGGTAAAAGGACGCCCATTCAGCCAGCCGTTTTCTCTTTTGTCCTTAAATCGTGCTTCTGATGGCAAAACGCTGATTCATATAGAGCGTAAGGGAGGCCTTTCCTGGTCTTTTGATGGTCGGATTTCTGAAGCAGGCTCCGAAGCAGAAAAAGGTATCCAGGGGACACTGGAAGTTGATGGCCTGCCTCTGGCAGACGTCGTGAATCAAGCACCCGGAGGCTTACCTTCAGACGTTCAGGTTGAAGGAGAATTAAATGCGCAGCTGGCCGTGCAGTGGTCTTCAGAGGCGGGTCTTCGTCTTCATGGAGCGATCGCTGGTGAGAAGGGGTTTATCAAGGAACCGGCCGTCAATATGAGCTGGAAAAGCTGGCAGGTGAAGGACTTTGACTTCAATGCTTCTCATTGGGAGGGGGCTCAAAAGGAAGCTCGACCGGTGGTTGCTCTGGCTCTGTCCGGTGTTACTTTGGAGCTGATGGAACCTGACAGAAAGAGAGTAACGGAATCCCTGGTAAGAGTGGCGGGTCTTTTGCCGGTTTCTGTGAGCGGTCTGACTATGGATGACAGCCAGTTGGAGCTTCCGGCAAAAGGAGAGAAATGGACACTCGACGGTGCCAGGGTTGAGTTGGAGAAAACCGGCGACGTTTATCATTATCAGGTGGCAGGTCGAACAGTAAACGACGGAACGGTCAAGTTATCAGGTCAGGGTTCAGCAGCCGGGGCAGAAAGCCTCTTCGGTGACCAGTTTCGAATTGAGTTGAAAGGAGTGAAGCTGGATCAGGTGATGGCGGGCTCTATTAAGCCGTTACCTGGGTTCAGCATTGCCGGTTCTGACATTGACCTGACCTACAGCAATCCGGAGCGCCTCGGCAAATTAACCATTCACCAGTGGCAGCCTGGACGCTCTTCATCACCCACCGGGAAAGGGAAAGAGCCGTTATCCAGGCTGGAAGGGTTACTGACGGATTCCAGGGGGAATGCTGAGCTGTCGTTTAAAACCGTTCCTGGAAAAGGAGAGGTTGGAGCCGTCATACGTAAAGGTGTGGAAAAAAGGCTGAATGCCATTCTTGAAGCACCTTTCAGCTATCTATCCAGGTTGACGGTCACTCCGTTGAAGCCTTTTCTGGAGCACCAGCCAGGCAAAGCGGAATTAACCGGTGAGTCTCTGGCCAATCTCAGGTTACTGAAAAACGTTATGGAGCAGAGGCCGAAACTGTCGTTTACCCTGGCAGTGGGCGTTTCTGAGTCCACAGATTGGCCCGTGCTGTCCCGGGTAGAGCTGGAGCGTTCACTGATTGAGTTGTACTCTGCGATTCAGTCTGAAGGGGAGGGCGGTGATGGTTCCGGGCAGGTTTCGGAGAAAAATATTTCTGAACAGGTCGTTATCCCAAAAGCGACACGTGACCAGCTGGTGGAGCAGATGTACCTGGCTACCCAGAAACAGAAGATTCCTGAAGTGGGGCAGAAGACACCGGAGCAGCGAGTTCAAAATGCTGAACAGTGGCTGTTGAGTCACTGGCCCCGTGAGTCAGGGCAGCTTGAGGGGCTGAGGCAGCAAAGGGAAACCTTGATTAAGCGACAGTTGGTGGAAGTGGGCATCGATGGGTCCCGGGTGGCGGTTATTGCTGCCTCCCAGGATCATTTTGCCCCTATGGATGTTCCCCGCTCACTGTTGGAACTGAGGTGATTGTTGAAGATTGATGGCTTTGGCCTGCCAGCGGATAAACATCATTGCACTGATAAACAGCAGGCTACTGAAGCCCGTGATTAACCAGCCCTGAGGTTGCTCTGGGCGAAACCAGGCATCCAGTACTCCGCTGATAAAGTAAAAACAGAGAATAAAACAGAGCCATGATGCGGCCCGGGGGCTTTGTTTAACCAGCCCGACCACGGGAAGCAGCAGGGGAAGCAACTGGATCAGTGAAATGCCCGCCAGGGAACCCTGAGGAGGATTGAGCCACCAGGTTTCTGCCATCAGGGTGGCCATCAGGCCAAAGTAAAGCGCTGTGCTGATGCGATAGCTGACTCTGGCCTTGCTTTTTAAGGTCGCTATCGACCCCTTTCTTTCTGTCATCCCGTGTTACCTTTTTAGTCTTCTGAAAACAGGGAAGCAAACTGTTTATCATGGCTTTCGTTGTGATGCCTGCTTTACAGGATTTCCAGAACCGATTCCGGTGGGCGACCAATACGGGCTTTGCCATTATTGACGACAATGGGGCGCTCAATCAGTCGGGGGTGCTGGCACATGGCGTCGACAAGTTGTTCTTCGGACAGGGAATCATCCTTGAGGTTGTTATCTTTGTACTCCTGTTCACCTTTACGCAGCAGTTCCCGTGCACTGATGCCCAGCATTTTCAGTAAAGATTTCAGCTGGCTGGCATTGGGAGGTGTTTCCAGGTAAAGCACCACTTCCGGGGAGACACCCTGTTCTTCAAGCAGAGACAGAGTTTGCCTGGATTTGGAACAACGGGGGTTGTGGTAGATGGTCACGCTCATAAGGGGCTTCCGGGTTATTGTTTATTGGTTGTGTTTGATCACCGCGAAAGCCTATCAACCCTGGGGAGTTGACTGCAAATTTTTTGTAATAGAGATCGGCAAGGCCGGTAAAATAGGGCACCCTTTATAGGGTATATAAGGTGCATTTTCATTCAAATCAGACTGTTGAATAACGTCAGCACAGGGCCTATACAGGATGACCTTACTAACTTCATACCGAACGGCAGTGATTCTCTTTATCGCCATTGCTCTTGGTGGCTGTGCCTCCCAGAAGGTGGATTGGGACTATGATCCGGGGCGTCCTGTGGAGAGCCTCAAGTCCTACCGCTGGATGGAAAAAAAGGAAGACCTGCAGAAAATGGGTTATCAGTTTGATGCGCTGATGGATCAGCGGGTCCATGATGCGGTGGATCGGACTTTTGCATTACGGGGTTATCAGAAGCTGGATCCATCTTCGAGTGCCGAAGCCGATTTTCTGGTGAACTACCTGACCAACACTAAAACCCGTCGTGAAGAGCATCAGGTGACCACCTCGTTTGGTTATGGTTTTAGCCCCTGGGGACTTGGGCTAAGCACCGACACAAGAGTTCAGGAGTACGAGGAAGGTACTTTGATTATTGATGTGGTTGATCCAGTCACGAAAAAGGTGATCTGGAGAGGTCGCTCGAAAGCCAGAATCAAGGATAACCTTTCACCCCAGGAGAGAACCGCAAGGATCAATGAGGCCGTATCAAAAATTCTTGAAGGGTTTCCCAGGCCGGTTAAATTGCATTAGTTCAGATCTGATCTGACAATTCCCTCTTCAAAAAAGGGAAGGGTTACCGATTTAGATAGAGGGTGAAATCACTGAAATCTAAATCGTAAAAAGGTAACCCTTATGATTCATACTAATCA
>NZ_JBLYZI010000124.1:0-13845 GCF_057680865.1 Endozoicomonas sp. Z74 | reverse complement strand
AAGAACGCCAATGGAAACTCTGATAGATGGCAAAGAGATCTGGAAGGAAAAATTTGTAGCCTGAATTTGACCTGACAGACACCCTCTGAAAAATCGGTGACTGTCAGATCAGGTCTGAACTACTACACCTAAGCAGTAAAAAGAGTCTTTGCCACTTGGTCCAGAGCGTTACGCAAAGCCTCGCAGCTGTGGGCCCCACTTTGAATATTATCCGCCAGCTTATGGACCATTACCTCACACTTCACCCCCTTTGGCTGACTGCGTTCGGCAGGCCACAATAATACGTCTGGATAAACTCCAGTATTCTGCTCCATCCATAACAAATTATCTGCAATGGCCTCCTTTCCCACGGGGGATAACTCCTGGTGAATATTCCCAATAAAGACTTTCCTTGCCTGGCTGGCACGAATGGTTTCCGCTACCTCACGAATCAGAAGAGCCGGAAGAGTACTGGTCATAAAACTGCCAGGTCCCAGAATAATGATATCTGCATCATTTACCGCAGTAATTACTTCCATAGTGGGCTGTATTTCAGGGACAATCATCAAACGCTCCGGCCGTTCCGGTAGAGCATCAATCCTGGTTTCACCAATAATTTCTTCCCCATCAACAATGGCTCCCAGTCGGGCCGGCTCCTCAGACATGGGAATCAACTCGGCACTGACCTGTAACATCTGGCGAATCAGATTTACAGCATCCAACGGCCTGACACACATCTGATCCATTGCCAATAAAATCAAATTCCCCAGATTATGATCACTGATATCACCACTGTTTTTAAAACGATACTCGAACAGGATACGAGCAAGGTTTGGGCTATCTGCACACAATTGATTAAGACAGTTGCGAAGGTCCCCCCAGGCAATACAATTTGCGGCATCCCTTAATCTGCCGGTTGACCCACCATCATCCGTGGTCGCAACCACACCTGACAGGCGATCGCCAAGAAAGCCCAAGCTGGCCATGACCCTTCCCAACCCGTGCCCGCCTCCTATAGCAACGATACGGCGGCATTTATATAACGCTTCAACAGAGTACATACAAACCAATTATTTTTTTAATTAAATAAAATATATGCCAAAGAACATTTTTCTAAAAGTACTTCTGGCAAACAACATCACTGATTCTGTCGTCAATGGCATCAGAAGTTTTGGTCTTTCAACTGAAGGCTAGGTTCCACTTGCAAACGTAGAAAGCATGGTTACTGGCCGATTTTGTCTAATATATTGAGTAAGCACTTCTTGCTCAGGTTCAGTGAGAAATAACCCTAACTTTGATCGACGCCATAACAGGTCTTCCGCCTCTATCACCCATTCATGGTGTAATAAATAATCGACTTCCGCCTGATAAAGCCCGGCTCCAAAACAACGCCCAAGGCCCTCAATACTGTCTGCATTGGATAATATACGATAGGAAAGAGAGCCATAACTATGACAATAACGATCAGCGAGTGCTTCTGGCAACCAGGGGTAGCGGGATTTAAGCTGCTGGATACATCGGGCTGGGATTTCTGCTCCCGGAAGACGGTTATGGCCTGTCCAGGCTTCTGCGGCTTCTGGAAAATAGCGGGCAAGTCGATTCATGGCATGTTCAGCCAATTTCCGGTAAGTGGTCAGTTTGCCTCCAAAGATCGATAACAAAGGAGCCTTTCCCTGATCATCCTCAATCTCAAATGTATAATCCCTGGTTACCGCTCTTGGGTCACTTGATTCATCCTCACACAGTGGCCTGACACCTGAATAATCCCAGACAATATCCTCAACACTGGTGTTTTTTTTGAAATGCTGGTTGACGACTCGGCACAGATAGCTCTTCTCTTCCTCAGAACAGTGAACAGAGGATGGGTCCCCAGTATATTCAACATCCGTGGTACCTATTAATGAAAACTGCTCCAGGTAAGGAATCACAAAAACGATTCTCTGATCATCATTCTGCAGAATGTAGGCTCTGCTTTCGTCATACAGGGCAGGCACAATGATATGACTGCCCTTGATCAACCGCACATTATGGGATGACTGCTTCTTTAACCGGCCATGAATAAACTCGGTGACCCATGGTCCTGCTGCATTGACCAGAGCCCTGGCTTGTACAACCCTCTCTTCCCCACTCAGCTGATCTTTCAGATGAATGCGCCAAACCCCACCATCCCGAACGGCAGAAACCGCCCTGGTTCTTGTCAGGACAGTACCTCCACGCTCTTTTAATGCCATTGCATTCAAAACCACCAGGCGGGCATCATCAACCCAGGCATCAGAGTACTCAAACCCCTGCTTGAAACAGCTTTTCAAGGGGCTCTGACCGTTTAATCGGACACTTTCACTGCCAGGAAGCGTTGTTCGGGTGCTTAAGTGATCGTATAGAAACAGTCCTGCTTTTATCATCCAGGCAGGCCTTAACTGTGGCCGATGGGGCAAAAAAAACCGCATGGGAAAAGTAATGTGGGGAGCCATATTCAAAAGCACTTCCCGCTCCGCAAGTGCTTCTCTGACTAGACGAAACTCATACTGCTCCAGATACCTCAACCCTCCATGAATCAACTTGCTACTGGATGAAGAGGTGGCACCGGCCAAGTCCCCCATTTCACACAACCCTACCCGCAAACCACGGCCAGCCGCATCAAGAGCCACTCCAACACCATTGATTCCTCCACCCACCACAAACACATCCAGTACTTGAGCTTGCTGAACCGCCTTCATTTTCACCATCCATAACAAACATTTTTGAAAAAAAAGGAACTGATAGGAAAATTTATAGCCTGCCACAGGAGGAAATCAAACACCAAGAGCCGTACCTTTGTATAACTCTTGACCAACTAGCATGCCACTGGATAGCAGCTATCAGCCATAAGAGCCTTTTCCGCTCATGTGCGCTCAATACCAATAATGCGAGGAGTAATAAGGAACAGGCGGACCTGTTTGGTCTTCTGATTTTTTTCAGCCTTGAACAGATGACCGAGCACCGGAATATCCCCCAGTAAGGGGATTTTTGAAGAGAGCTTCTCATCACGCTCTTTGTAAAAACCGCCCACTAACAGGCTCTCCTGCTCACTGATGATGGCCTGGGTACTGATTGAGCTGTTGGTCACTTCCGGCAACTTCTGGCCGACATCTTCAGTGCCCTGACTGCCTGAACCATCCTGGATATTCACACTCATATGAATACGTCTGCCCTGCTCTTCCCGGACAATTCGCGGAGTAACCTGAACAACAGTACCAGATGTAACTGGAAACAGCTCTGAGTCTTCATTGCTTGCAACAGACACGTAAAACGTGCTGCTGTTGTCTAATATTGCCTCCAGATTATCCAGAGTCAGAATCGAGGGCCTGGACACTACTTTCACTTTGCCTTCATCCTCCAGGAGACTCAGCGTCGCATTAAATGACCCAAGACTGGCCTGGACAATGGTGGTGTATGCAGACTCCAGACTTGAAGTAAATTTCAAGCTTCGATCCCCTGAACTCCCTGTATACTTCCAGTCAACGCCAAGGGCATTCAGGTCCTCGGTATTGATGTCGATAATGGAAACACTGATTTCAATCTGGGAGGTTGGTTTGTCCAGAGAAGCAATCAGCTCCTCATACATTTCCATTTTGGACTCAAGGTCATGGACTATGACAGCATTCAACCTCGGGTCCGCATTGATATAAACGGCATCGGCTTTTGGCCCGGCATTCAGTTGTTCCTGCTCGTTTTCCTGTTTGTTATCTGAAGTTTTGCTTCCACCGGACTGAGTGACACTCTGAACCGGTTTCACAGAGGGGTTGGGCAAAGCGCTTCTGGTCACCTGGGCAACTCCGCCACCAACAATGATTTTTTTCAAAATAGTCGCAACCCCTGGAACCACCAGTTGCTGACCACGAAAAGTAAACGACTTATCCGTTGCCCAGGCGTATTTCAAGGGAAAAGTTCGAACTGTCAGCTTACTCTTTTGCCGCTCCCCCTCTTTTGCATCCAGCAACAAGGCGGTTTGTGAAACCAGCTCAATATAGCGAGGAGGGCCGGAGATAAAAACCAGCCCCTCTTTAGCCTGGGCTCTCCAGAAAAAGCGGCCATCCCAGATCCCGATTTTTTTCAACGTATTCTTGAACTGATCCACAGTCAGATAACCTAGACTGATGATCTTCTGGGCGGTAGCACTGTCATCATAAACAAACAACGTATGCCCATCAAAATACCAGATAAAACCATAAATATTGGCCAAATGATCCAGAAAATCCACCGGCGTTAACGGCCCGATTTTTCCATTCACTTCCCCCACTACATCTTCTGCAATGATGGCAGGCATGTAATAACTGGCGGCAAAATTCTGCAGCACTTCCGCCAGGCTTTCACCACTGCCAAAATAAGCGTAAGGGCGAACACCAAAGGCTTTGAGTGCAGGAGACTCATCGTCGCCAATCAACTCCTCAATGGCCTCCCTGACCGCCTTCTCCACTTTTTTATCCGTTTCCGGAGGCTTGGAAGCTTGTTGCAATAAGCTCTTCAGGGCAGGGTTCTGTGGCGAGTCAGTGTTCGCTTTCAGGGGAGGAGTGACGGGTTTCTGTTTCTGTATAAAGTTGTAGTCAATATCAAAGCTTACATTGTTACCCGCCTGGCTGGAGCTCGGCTGAGAATTTGCCGTTGAAGTACCTGGACCTGTATCCATGAACTGACTGGCATCCAGAGGCTGAGAGCTGCCTGGATGCCGTGACAGATCCAGTGGATTATATCCCCCGGAATAACGGGTAGCATCAAGAGGGGAAGGCCTTTCGGGAAACCGGGTCGCGTCCATTGGAGCGGCTGTTCCGGGAAACTTAGTGGCATCCAGGGGACGTGCAGGAGAGCTGCCGTTTCGACTCAATACGCTGGGAACATCCGAAGGAAAATAAATCACCTGGCCCACTCGCAGTGGTCTGGTCATGTCCAGCTTGTTATATCGGGCCAGCTCATTGACTTCAAACCCGTAACTACTGGCAATGACAGAAAGCGTCTCATTGGGGCGAACAATGTGTTTCCGGGTCTGGGGTTCTTCAGACGACCAGTTTGCATAAGCTGGAATCCCTGCCATCAACACAAGGGCCAGGAAAATTCGATGACCATATACAAAGCTCATCAGACGCGTGCCTCCATGCTCATGCCTGTTCAAGCTTATTCAACAACCTTTAATGAATAACCATGAAAATCACTTTCCAACACTCAGGGGTTATACCTGATCTAGTCTGCAACCAGTCTATCGAAGAAATCAAGTTAAATCATCTGCATTTCCAAAGAACGCAAATAAAGACAGGAAAAATCAGGGTACAGGTTTATCAATGGCCGCCGATACCGGTATTGGGTTAACTTATTACAGCAGGCCTTACTATGTCACCGGTTTCTTTTGACAGCGGAATTTCCAGCATATCAAGACTCAACAGCACTCAGGTGAGTGCCGACTTTCCAAAATCAAAAGCGGCTTTCAAACCTTCAGGGGAAAAAGTCGAAGCCTATTTCTGGAAAGCACTGGATATGGGAAGGAACTTTCAGAACCGGGAAATGCGTTTTGCCACCCGTGTGCCTGAACAGAATCTTTCTATGAGTCCGGAAGAACACCATATGATGACCAACATGGCGCTGACATTATTAAATTCCCGTATCAGTAAAGAACCGGAGAACAGTGAAACCGCTGTCGTGTTAAAACAGGCGCTTTCAGTCTTTCAGGAAGCCAGGGAAAATCAGGAATACCTGATGATGTGTCGCAATGTACTTATTGCCGGATAGGGATCATTTCTATGGATAAACCTCTCAAAACCTGGCTGCTGTCCCAGGCGTCTTATTACCTGGAATACCTTCAGCCAAGAAAGTCCATTGCCATTCTGGAAGCCTTAAGAAGCATGGACAACAAAAACCCAGACATCCATCGTATGTTGAGTTACGCCTACCTTCAGGTGGACCGCCCTGAAGAATCCATCCAGGCCGCCGATAGTTTCCTGCAATACTCACGACCCGGCAGTGATGTCCGGGCCATCAAGTGGATCAAGGGGCGCGCCCTCCTCAAGAAGCGAAAAGCGGCCATGACCCGTTAACGGCTGCTGAACTTCTCGAGAAAAGCCTGCCCCTTCAGCCGTGGCAACTAACCAATGACACCAATACTACCAGGGCTTAGCCAGCTTGGGGCAAGAAACGATCTGGTACTGGCAGGCCTGCTGGTAGCCATCATTGGCCTGATTATTCTGCCAATGCCCACCGTTCTGGTGGACTTTCTGATCGCCCTTAACATGGGCATTGCCACGATTCTTCTGATGACCTCCATCTATTTGAAGTCTCCCCTGGAGTTTTCTTCATTCCCGGGGGTGCTGCTGGTAACCACACTGTTTCGCCTGTCGCTTTCCATCACTACTACCCGTCTGATTTTGCTGCAAGCGGACGCCGGAGAGATTGTCTATACCTTTGGTAATTTCGTGGTGGGTGGCAACCTGGTCGTGGGGGTGGTGATATTCCTGATCATCACCATTGTCCAGTTCCTGGTTATTACCAAAGGTTCAGAGCGGGTTGCAGAAGTCAGCGCCCGCTTCTCTCTGGACGGTATGCCCGGTAAGCAGATGAGTATTGATGCCGACCTCCGTGCCGGTGCCATTGAAATGGAGGAAGCCCAGCGTCGGCGGGAGCTGGTCACCAAGGAATCCCAGTTATTTGGCTCCATGGACGGTGCCATGAAGTTTGTTAAAGGGGATGCTATCGCCGGCCTGATCATCATCTTTGTCAACATTACGGCAGGTGTCGCCATTGGCACAAGCGAGGGTATGTCCAGTGGCGAAGCCCTTCAGCTCTATGCCATCCTGACCATTGGTGACGGATTGATTTCACAGATTCCGGCACTGCTTATCTCAATTACTGCCGGTATCATTGTTACCCGTGTCTCCAATGAGGAAGCGAAGGATCTGGGTAACGAAATTGGTGATCAGCTCACTAATAAACCCAAAGCACTGCTCGTAGGTGGAGCACTGCTTCTGGGCTTCGCAGTTATTCCAGGTTTTCCCACCATTACTTTCCTGATTCTTGCCATAGTCATCGGTGGTGGTGGCTTCCTGTTAATGAAAAAGTCAGACCAGGCGCGAGCAGCAGAAGAGGAAGGGGGCATTCCTGCCATGGCTGCGGCCACAGAAACGCCCGGAGAAGCCAAATCCAGACTCGACCAACAGGAAGAGTTTACCCAGACCCTGCCATTAATTATCGATGTGCCAACCTCCATCCAGGAGAACCTGGATACCAGCGCCCTCAACGAGGAACTGTTGAAGGTGCGCAAAGCACTTTATATGGACCTGGGGGTTCCTTTTCCCGGAATTCATCTGCGCTTTAATGACGCCATGGAAGCCAACACCTATTCCATTCTGCTCCAGGAAGTTCCGGTGGCCACAGGGCATTTCAAGCCCGGCTTCGTTTTTGCCAGGGAGACCACGGACCACCTGGATATGCTGAAAATCACGTACGAAACCGGCGATGAGTTCCTGCCAAGCCTGGATACCATATGGGTCAAGGACGAACTGAAAGACAAGTTGGAAAGAAACAGCGTCAATTATATGGACGCTCCCAAAATCATGACCTTCCACCTGGCCCATGTTCTGAAGAAATACGCAGAGGACTTTATCGGTATTCAGGAAACCCGGTACCTGCTTGAGAAAATGGAAAGCAGCTTTGGTGAACTCATCAAAGAAGTCCAGCGCCTGCTCCCCGTGAACAAAATCACCGAAATATTCCAGCGACTGGTATCCGAAGATATCTCTATTCGAAACCTGCGCTCCATTCTTCAATCTTTGGTGGTCTGGGGCCACAAGGAAAAAGAGGTTGTGCAGCTGACCGAGTATGTCCGTTCATCGTTAAAGCGCTATGTCAGCTACAAATATTCCAACGGCAAAAATATGCTGCCGGTGTACCTTCTGGATCAGGATGTAGAAGACACCATCAGAGGGGGAATTCGACAAACTTCTGCAGGCAGTTATCTAGCCCTGGACCCTTCTACATCCGCCCGCTTTGTTGAAAATGTAAAAAACTCAGTGGGCAAGATCGGACACCTTGAACATAAGCCCGTACTGATTACTTCAATGGACATCCGCCGCTATGTTCGAAAGCTGCTGGAGCTGGAAGTTTATGACCTGGCAGTATTATCCCACCAGGAGCTGACTGAAGAAATCACTGTACAGCCACTGGGAAGAATCTCTCTGTAACGCACTTATTCTCTGATACGTCCATAAACAAACTGATCGTAAAACTGGTCTTCTTTGTATATGTGCTTACGAAAAACGCCTTCCAGCTGAAACCCGCATTTTTCCAGCACCCGGCAGGAACCTTTATTATGCTCAGCAACATCGGCAAAAATACGAATCAGCCCCATTTTATCAAATGCATACTGACAAACCTGCGCCAGAGCCGCACCCATAACCCCCTTCCCCCAGTGGTCTTCGGAAATCCAGAAGCCAATTTCAGCGCCATAGCGATGAACATCCATTTGAACCACAAAGCCAATCTCACCCACCGCCTCTCCGCCAAAGTCAATAGCAAAGCGGGTCTTTGACTCATGCTCTTTCACATACTGAACCCAGGCTCTGGCATGTTCGATGGTGTATGGATGGGGAAAGCTGTCCCTGAGATTTCTGGCGATCTTGTAATTATTGCCATGTTTCGCCAGGGAAAGTGCATCACCGTATAGGAATTTTCTCAGACAGTAACCGTTACCAAGGTCAATCCGCATATCTTAATCCTGATCGTAGGCTATCAGGATTAAGATCGGCGAATCACCATAAGGCTTTATTGTCGGCTTTCAGGCCCGGGATCAGGCTGAAAGCTCAAGTTTTTTATAGAGCATGCCAAGCACATCCCATTTATGCATGGTCCACTGGGGGGATAAAAGATACTGCCGCTCTCCGGACCCCGTCAAACGGTGGAACAAAAGCCCTGCAGGCGCCCTGGTGATCATTTTTGCCAGGACATCGGTATAGGCTTCCATAGTCAACTCTCTCACCTGTCCCTTCCGCCATTGCCGGGCCATCTGGGTGCCCTTAACAATATGCAGAGGATGCACCTTGATGGCATCAATACCTAACTCGGTTACCCGGTCAAAACTCAGCAGACTGTCCTCCGGCTTTTCTCCGGGAAGCCCAACAATCAGGTGAGTACAGATTTTCAAACCGTGCTTTCTGGCTCTGCTGACCGCATCCTTGTACTCAGCATAACCGTGGCCCCGATTGACGGCCTCCAGGGTTTCATCAAAGCTGGATTGAAGCCCCAGTTCCAGCCAGATTTCATACCCCTGTTGCTGATAGCCCGCCAGCAACTCAAGCACCGGCTCAGGCACACAGTCAGGCCTTGTGCCCACCGCAAGCCCAATCACACCCTCCTGAGAAAGCGCTTCGTCATAGTAGCGCTTCAGGTCGCTTATTGAGCCATAGGTGTTACTGTAGGATTGAAAGTAGGCAATGAACTTTTTCGCCCCCGTGCGTGCTCCAACGATTTCCCTTGCCTGACAAATCTGGTCAGAAATTTCACCTGCCTGGGTACTTCCTGGGCTGAATGAAGCATTGTTGCAGAAGGTACACCCACCGATCCCTTTACTGCCATCTCGGTTTGGGCAGGTAAATGAGGCATTCACCGAAACTTTGTGTACCTTTTCGCCATACTTCTGCCGAAGATAACGGCCAAAAGTATTCACGTACCGGGTCATGTCCATAGCGAGTATTTTTCAAGTTGAGAATCGCTACAACATACCCGTAGACACTGAGTTCGCCTATAGGGAATTGTCCGGGATATCCGGAAAGAAAAATGTCATTCAGAACTTTTTTTCATGCGCTCCAGGGCCCTCTGAACCACTGCTCTGGCCTCATCCTGGCAGGCCTGCATAGCTTCAGGGTCATCAGGGGCTACCCGCCACTCAATGATCCTTTTTGCCAGTTTACGGGCCATCACCCCCACAAGGTCGTCCAGATAAGCCTCATCGAACATGGGAAGCGACATAAATCGCAGATGGACCAACAATTGTTCTGGCTTGTCAGGCTCCTTCATATGAATGGCAAAGTCGCCAGCATCTGAAGTACTCTGGCTGATTGTCAAGGTAAAGTGCTCACCGCTCATAATGATCTCCCGACTGTACTAATGTCAGTTGTCGGCGGAGGCACGGGGGGCTTTATGAAAGGAACGCTTTTACGAAGAGTCAGTACAAGTCGATATCTTATCTACACTGTTAATAAGAATAAGAAATAAAGATCAGGCCTCACGGGCCCCTTCATTGGAGAGAAACCCATGTCATTGATCACAAACCAGAATATTGAAACCCCAAATAAAGACACATCAGATCAAGTCGGCAATGTAACGCCAGTCGACAAAATTGACCCTTCCCAGTCCAAACAGTTTTCATCACTGCTCGAAGAGAAAGATGCCAAAAGCCAGGCAGAAGAAGGCCTTGAGGATGGTGAAATCTCACCCGAAGAGCTCCAGCGCCAGATCAGGGAAAACCTGTTCAAGAATGGCTTCAACAAAGCCATGGAGAAGGCAAAGGAGATGAGGGATGAGCTAAAAAAAGGATAACCCCAATACTTCTAATGTATAATTGACAGAAAGCAGTCATTTCCCACCGATAATTATAAAAAAATAAATAGATATAACATCTAGTTACTTGGATGATTAGGGCACTCACCTCCAGGCTTTTCAGCCTGGCACTGTTTAAGACGTAACAGGGAATGTAGCCATTATGTTAAATCATTCATCCAATATCATTCAGCTCCGCCAATCCGACACCAGTGAGCCACCAGCGAAGGACATCTTCGTTAAGCTAAACCACTTGCTTAAGCTGCACATAACACCTCTGCTGGAGACATTGCCAGAAAAGCTTATTTCAGGCCTCGAAACTCATATGGAAAGCGCCGCCTCAGACAATGAGCTAATGGAATGGGTAGAATTGAAAAATACACTAAATAACTCCACCCAGGAAATGCAATGTCAACTCAAGAAGGCGCTATTTTCCTATTGCGATACATCCCTCCCCACACCAGATAAGAGCCATGACAGCAGCCTTTCACTCCTCGACAACAAAGAGCTAGACCATAAATTAACCTGGCTATCTGCAGCAGAGGCCATGGAAACAGATAAAAGCAGACACATTCTCTGCCAGATAAGAAATCGATTTAAATCTGCATTTCCAGAATATGCAGACGTTATCCCTACAACACCCGAAAAACTCTGCGAGAGCTTTTCAAAAGCCATCACCCCCCTATTGCCAGGTCCCCATGCTGAGCAATTCCTTTTACTCATCTTTACCCATCATATTCAGCAGTCTGCCGAGCAACTCTGGATTGAAACCGATGATTTGCTCCTTCACGAAGGTTTTTCCCTTCCTTCGGAAAAAGAAGAAAGCAAAGATACTTTTCCAACGTCAGCTGAAGACACATCACTCAATACCTCGGTTGAAGAACCGTCTCAACTCAATACTCCTTTCGATGAACAACTTCTTACCAGCAATCCATCTTTTATGGACAACCTGGCTGAAAAGCTTGTTCACCGGCTGGAAGACATGCTTGCCCAGGATGAAATCATTCCGGAAGCAAAGGCCAACAGGGTCAAAGTTGCCGACCTCGCTGGAGCATTAACCACAATAAAGCTTGAGATTGGTCAACAACACTCGTCCATTCAAAATCTGAACAAACAGATAAAAAAAGCTCTTGAAAGCTGCGGTATCAGCAAACAGCTTTCAAGGCACCATGAAGACTTGATCAACATGGTTGGCATGCTGTTTGAGTATATTCTGGATGATCACCAGCTACCCGAAGAGTTAAAAAAAGTCATCGCCCTGCTTCAAATTCCTGTTCTCAAGCAGGCTGTCATGGACGACTCCTTTCTTTCTGATCGCCACCACCCTGCAAGGGAGTTGCTCAATGTTATGACCAGAACAGGCTTACAATATTATCCGCAACGGGAGATATCCGAACATGTACTCATACTGATTGAACATACCGTTCGCACCGTCATTTCAGGTTTCTCCACCAATAAAGACATTTTTAAAGAATCTCTTCAAGCCTACCAATTCGGCCTTGAACAGATAGTAGAGCCCGGGGAAGAACCAACAACAGAACCTGATGGTCCATCAGAGCAAGAAGACAATCTGTCATCTCTGCAGGAAGATTTACAGCCAGTTCAACACAGAGGGATCCCCGAACACCATGAACCAGCTGAGGGCCTGAGTGAAGAAATAGTCCTTGAAAATGAAGACTCCCCTGAGATTGACTCAACAACCACCAACTTGCCTGAAGGTTCACTGAGCCACCAGGGCACTGACTCCCCATTGCAAATAAAGGGGTTGCAACCAGGCCAGTGGGTCGAATTCATAGGTGATACAGATAACCACCGGCTTCGCTGCAAACTGGCCCGTATCAACCGTAACAACCTGCACTATATTTTTGTTAATCAGGCCGGTATGAAGGTTGCCGAAAGAACCTCCTATCAATTGATACACGAAATTAATCAGGGGGGTGTACAAATTATCGACGAGCTTCCAATATTTGACCGGGCCATCCAGGCTGTCAAAGAGAAGCTACAAAAAAAGGAATAACTGCCTTAAGAATTACTTTCAGCAGGCGACATCCTTTTTTTATGGGGGAAATATGCTGAATCTTGAACACCTTAATCAACTGGCGGACGGCGATGAGGCTCTGAGAGAAAAGCTGCTGACAGCGTTTTTTCAGACCACTCGTGAAGACATCCTTAACCTGAAGGCCGCCGTTCACAACCATCAAAACCCCCTGGTCGCCAGCTTCGCTCATCGAATCAAAGGAGGCGCCGCAATTCTTGGAGCCGAGCAGTTAGTATCCCTGGCGAATGACCTGGAAATGGCGGGACACCAGGGCAACCACAGCCAATACGAAAAACGATTTGATGAACTTCAGGCTCATTTTAAAAAGATCGAACACCTATTTCCCGGCTTCTAATGCCTCCAATACTGCAAACCGGTACAAGCGAAAAACAACCACCACCGACAAAGCCATAACCGGTGCTTCCAGCAACCTGACCAGTAGCCATGCATTCCACTGTACACTGCTCTCTATAACATCTGTTAGCCATTGACAACTGACTAGCAAGGCCATCAACAAACCATAAGTGGGAAAAAGATGCTTTTCTTTATCCCGAGTACTCATCCAGCTTTGTTCAATAGCCTCCAGTGCCGAACAGGGCTTCAAAACCACATAACATCCAACAAACATCAACCGGTATAGCACATATATCCCTGGCAAGAAGTAAAGGCTGAAACCAAAAAGCACCGCTAGAGTGACCAGAAAACAACCTGAAACAAGAGAAAAATAGACCGTCCAGCACGAAATGAAGCTATTGAATAAATCAGGCTTTTTGCCCTGATCAACACAGCTGATAAAGTGTATTACCGGTGCAGCTGCCAGAGGCTCAACAAGGATCGAAGCCGACAATCCTGAAACAAGCCCCGTCCAAGGAGGGCTTATCTCAAGTACAACAGACAGATAGTCACTGACAACTTCCGTCAAAATACCTGCCAGAAAGAAGAGTGCTGACAGACTGATACCAAAGCGCGAAAAAAAATGAAGTGATTGCAGAAAAGGGGCCATTCAAGCAACTCCAGCTGCTTATTGAGACCATGCCCTGCCAAGTGCTATCAACCTCTGGACTGCCAGCCAGGCTCTACACCTTGGTAAAGCAGGAAACAATCTGAATATCGGCCCCCTTCTCAGTTTTTAAAATCATGCCTTATGTGCATTAGTTCAGATCTGATCTGACAATTCCCTCTTCAAAAAAGGGAAGGGTTACCGATTTAGATAGAGGGTGAAATCACTGAAATCTAAATCGTAAAAAGGTAACCCTTATGATTCATACTAATCA
>NZ_JBLYZI010000123.1:0-13956 GCF_057680865.1 Endozoicomonas sp. Z74 | reverse complement strand
GCTTATCAGTGAGCGAGGAGAATTTGGAAAACAGGGCTTTTGCAGACATCGAAAGACAGGAAAAACCCTGATTATACAGGCTGTTTCTTGATGGCGCTGTTCAATTGGTGATCATGTTTTTGCCCTGCTCTCCTATCAGGTTAATGGTGAAAATAAAAATCTGAATGTTGATCTGTTTCTCTATAATGCTCAGGAAATGACCTATCAACAGCTGTTTTCCAAGGTGATGGATGAAATGTACTTTCTTCCTGATGACCCAGCGGATATGACAGAGAAAGACCGTTATTTTTTCGAACATAAAGAGTGGAACAAACCCGCTGCGCTCTGCTGGGATGGTTCTGTCGAGCAATGCTCCGGATTATTAAGGTACAGTTTTACCACCTATTCTGATGATGAAAAAAACAGGGAAGAAGCCAGAAAAGTAGTGGCTGCGAACTTTGCCATGCATAAATATGCTGTGCATACCCGCTATTATGCGGAGTCAATTGCCTGTATCAATGGTGAAAATAGAGAACCATGCAAAGCCACGGGGAATGGAACTTTTTATGATTACCACACCAACTTTTTCAGTAAGGTTGACCCCCATCAACAGGTTCCTTATGTGAAGGATGTCACCGCCCGCTTGTCTGACTCCAGCGCTATTGACAGGCTTAGTTCAAAAAGCAATCTGATTGAGGCATTGCTGCGGGTTCGCAACATTCACTGGACGTATTACGTCAGGGTCTTCGGCAGCGCCCTTGAAGGCAGTGTTCCCCTCAGACCATTTATGCCTCTTGATGAGTCACTAACAGCACAATGGACGCCTTCCCACCCCCAGGGAGAGGGACACAATGGCAGTTTTGGTGCACCCATGTCCCCGAAACAGGGTACCCTGCTGGGAGACTTCTCGGCACCTTCTTTTCAGCATGAAATGATGCACAGTCTTGGTTTTACTCATCTGGATGAAAATGGTGATGATCGTCAAAAGAGAGGCGATTGGAGTGATGATTTTGCCAAACAGGCACAAATCCGGAGCATGGATAAATACACTCATCTGTACCAAACCATCGCCAGGAGAATGGAAGAGGGCGTTCTAACCGTTCCAGTCAAAGATGATCTGTATGGGGTGGCGTTTTATTAATGTTCGCTTAATGAAAATGTCATGAAAAACACATCCTGCTTTCAAGCTGCCAGGTCTGAAGGCAGGATGGAGTGAAAGATCAGGATGTTTGAACTTCATTTTGGTCGATGGTTGATTTATTGGGGCTGTCTACCGTTATCAAAATCATGCCGATTATTGACAGAGCTGCCAACCCAAGTGTCATCAGCCAGCTCAACTGTGGCAGGAAGCCGGGCCAGAGCTTTTGGGACAGGGTGACTGCCATGAGTGACAGAGCAAAGCGGGCAAGTTCAAGCCAGCGAAGCCCTTTGTTTTTTTCCAGTAGCCAGCCGGTGCCGATCAGGTTTATAGCCAGGACTGCAGTCCAAAGGGCATTGAAACCATAAGTGGTTGTGTGGCTGATGGCGATCAGCCCGGTGGTTGCGAAAACCAACACCGCGAACTGGAGGAAGGTGTATATTTTCAGGGCCTTGCTGGTTCCCGGGTTGTAGTCTTCATACCCATGAATATCCGGCATTTTCATGGGTGCTGCCACGTCCGAGGGGCGGAAGCCGGTTCGCCGGAACCAGAGCGTCAACTTGTCTGTCCAGTTTTTGGTAGCCACGGCATCTTTAAACATATCCACATACAAGTGCAGATTGGCCCAGACCGGATTCCAGCTTCTCAGAGGTTTAAGGGTGCCGTAACGGATGGGTTCGTACTGTTCATCCTCTTCGATAAAGGTGCCGAACAGGCGATCCCACAGAATAAAAATACCCCCGTAGTTTTTATCCAGATACTTCCGGTTTTTGGCGTGATGGACCCGATGGTTGGAAGGGGTAACAAAGATCCATTCAAACCACCCCAGCTTGGGGATATGGCGGGTATGAACCCAGTACTGGTAAAGGAGGTTGGCCAGACTGACGGTCAGGAACACTTCCGGTGGGATGCCCAGCAGGGCCATGGGAACGTAGAAAATCCAGCTGAACAGAAAGCCGGTGCTGGTCTGGCGCAGAGCCGTGGTCAGGTTATATTCCTCACTCTGGTGATGAACCGCGTGGGCGGCCCAGAGGATATTGATTTCATGGCCCATCCGGTGATTCCAGTAATAGAAGAAATCCTGAAGGATGATGGCCAGCACCCAAACCCAGAGGGCCTCAGCAGGGAATGACAGCAGAGCTGTGTGGGTATAGATCAGGGTATAGATACCCAGCTTGAAAACCAGCCCCGTGGTGACATTGAGCATGCCAGCGCTGAGGCTGTTGATGGCATCGTTCAGACGGTAGTAGTCTTTTTTTCGAACCACGGTGGCGATGATTTCGATGAAGATCATCAGAAAGAACACCGGAAAGGCATAGACTAGAGGATTCATGGAGTCGGGCCCTGATTGTTATTGTTGTTTTCAGACATCGCGTATCCAGGGCGATGGTATCGGACTTTGTAACATGATGTTACCGTTTATACAAAGTCTTCTGGCCAGATAAAGGGCGCCAGCTATGAATCCTCACTGAGCAGATTCATAACCAGCCCCTGTTCCAGCAGAGCCTGGCGAACCAGAGTAAACCCTCCATACCATGGGCTGTCATAGAGCTCTGAGTAGACAACCTGGGTTTCCAGATTTTCATTCACTTTAACCGTCTGGCTTTTCAGACAGTTCTTGATCACCGGATGAATGATACTGTCGGCCTGGCAGATCTCTCCGGCCAGCACCACCCGCTCCGGGCGCAGCAGGTTAACACTCATGGCGATGGCACGGCCAAGGTTGGCGGCGGCTTCCTTGAGCAGGTCACTGGCCAGGCTGTCACCGGCCTTTGCCGCAAGACAAATGTCGTTGATATCGGCATCCGCGGGCAGGCTGCTGGGCACGCCGGACTCCAGAAGGTCATGGCAGCGTGCTTCGATGGCTGGATTGCTGACCATGGTCTCCAGGCAGCCAAAGTTTCCGCAGTAACAGCGCTGGCCCAGTGGGTCTATCTGGATATGGCCGATCTCTCCCACGGCCAGATTGCTGCCTTCGTACAGTTTGCCATCCAGAATCATGCCCGCGCCAACACCGTTGTGGACACTGACAAACAGACTGTTCTGGCAGTTGCGGGTCACCCCGAAGTGGTGCTCGGCCAGGGCCATGGAAGCGATAAAGTTGTTGATATAGCAGGGCAGGCCAAGGGCTTCGGAAACCTGCTCTGCAAGGGGCAGATTGCTGACACTCAGATGGGGCATAAAGCTGATGATGCCCTTGGAAGAGTTCACCAGTCCGGGCGTAGTGATGCCAACTCCTGCGAGACAATGGATATGGGGTTCCTGCTTTTTCAGAAACCGCTGCAGGGCACTGATCAGCTGTTGGGTGAATCCCACCTGATTCAACGGCTTGATTGGGGTGGCATAACGTGCAAGCAGTTCACCGGACAGGTCACAAAGCCCAAGGTGCAGATGCGTTCTCCCTGCCCGGGCGGCCAGGATCTGAATCCTCCCGGGGGTTGTACTCAGGGAGATGGCTTTTCGCCCCCTCTCCGATGACTGTTGCTCCAGTTCCTGGATCAACCCGGAAGCCATCAGCTGCCGGGTGATCCGGGTCACGCTACCTGCTGCCAGACGACACTGCCTGGCTATTTGGATGCGGGAGATGGACCCATGATCGACAATGGCTTTATAGACGGCCGAAATGTTCCGTTCTTTGACAAAATCCAGGTTGGCGATCACTGTCGTTATCCACTCAGTTTCAGGAAGCTGAAAAGCGATCCGCTTCTCAGGGGGAATTCAATGGCTTCTTGTAGCAAGAAGGGTTATTGCTTCAGGCTCAGCTCACCGCCGCTGACCGTGCCATGCAGGGTGAAACTGTCATCAAACAGCGTCAGGTTGGCGTACTGGCCCGGGGTAATACTTCCCATCTTCTGTTCAATATGAATTGCGCGGGCGGCATTCACGGTGGCCATCCGGATCACCGCATCGCGAGGCAGCCCCTGTTGGATGCTGTTGGCCACCGCCTCCATCATCGTCAGGGCTGAACCGGCCAGGGTGCCGTCGGCATTGGTGCACTTTCCGTCCTTATGGTAAATGGTCTGGCCGGCAAATTCGAACGTCTCAAGATCGGTTCCAGCAGGTGTGGTGGCATCGGTAACCAGTACCAGCCGGTCCTGCAGTAATCGATGGGCAATACGAAGGTTCTCCCATGCCAGGTGGTGGCCATCGGCAATAATGCCTGCTCCCAGGGTTTTACTGTCGAAAATGGCTCCAACAACACCGGGCTCACGGCTGCCAAGAGGACTCATGGCGTTATGCAGGTGAGTAGCAAAGCGGGCACCGGCTTGCTCTGCGGCTTTCGCCTGGGCGCAGGTGGCGTTGGTATGGCCGATGGAGACCACAATTCCAGCTTCGCTGAGTTGTTCGATGGTTCCTGGCGGGCAGACTTCCGGTGCCAGAGTGACCATGCTGATTACCTCGGCGTTATCGCAGAAGTAATCAATCATTTGGGCTGATGGTGTGCGAATGAAGGCGGAGTTGTGGATGCCTTTGCGCTCAAGGCTCAGGTAGGGACCTTCCAGATGAAGGCCTGGTACTCTTTCCGGGTGTGCCTTTTGATAACTCCGAACGACGTCAATGGCCCTGTGAATGTCCTCATCACTGCTGGTGATCAGCGTAGGCAAAAATGCAGTGCAGCCGGAGCGGAGGTTGGCTGAGTGCATGATATCCAGGGCTTCAGTAGAAATGTTGCCGTTGAACAGGACGCCGCCACAGCCGTTCAGCTGCAGGTCAATAAACCCAGGACTTAGATTAAGGCTATTAAGATCAATCTGTTGACAGCCATTCGCTATTTCCGCCACCTTGCCAACGGCGGAAATTCGGCCATTCTCTATAACCAGTGCTTCAATGGATTCCTGATCTGTCTGCCCGGTCATTGCCTTGAAGTTGACCAGAGCAAAGGGCGCTTCTGAAGGAGCCGCCAGAGCGGATGTAAGCTTTGATGAAGAAACGTCAGCAGGCATGTCAAAAGCCTCTGATGTTTTCTGACTCGATGTCCTGGAAGTAGCGCAATGTGCGAACTTTCAGGTCGAGGGTGGCGGGGTCATCGCAGACCATCAGGGCTTTCTGGTGGAGTTGCAGGGCAGAAATGGTCCACATATGGTTGACGGAGCCCTCAACGGTGGCCTGAACGGCGCGGGATTTGTCTGCTCCGGTGGCCAGGATCATCAGTTCACGGGCATCCAGCACGGTACCAACGCCAACCGTCAGTGCCAGCTTGGGGACCTGGTTAATGTCGTTATCAAAGAAACGGGCGTTGGCATGCCGGGTTTCGGTGGTCAGGGTTTTCAGGCGGGTGCGTGATGCCAGTGAAGAACCGGGCTCGTTGAAGGCAATATGACCGTCGTGTCCAACGCCACCCATGAACAGTTCAATACCTCCATAGCTTTTGATGGCTTCTTCGTAACGCAGGCATTCTGCTTCAAGGTCCGGGGCATTGCCGTCCAGGAAGTTGATATTGGCCTCTGGTATGTCCACATGATCAAAGAAGTTGCGGCGCATGAACACCCGGTAACACTCCGGATGGGATGCGGGCAGCCCAACGTATTCATCCATGTTGAAGGTGACCACATTGGCAAAGCTGACTTCTCCCTCTTTATGCAGACGAACCAGCTCCTCGTACGTGGGGATGGGAGTTCCTCCAGTGGGCAGCCCCAGCACGAAAGGGCGCTCAGGGGTTGGGTTGAACGCCTGAATGCGGCGAACAATATACTGTGCCGCCCAGCGGCCCACCGATGGTTTGTCTTTCAGGGGTATAAATCGCATGTCCTGGAGCTCCGCCTGTTCACTCTCGCTAATTAATCAAGGGCGCATTAATCAAGGGTTTATTCATGAAAGGTCCACTAATGAAAGAGTGATTCATGAACGTTTGTTGAAGGGGATCATAGCTTAATTATTTCATGCTGAAAAATAAAGATGTGATTTCTGGTGATTTTTTGTGCTGTCAAGTGAGCGGAATAGTGACCTGGATCAATATTGTCGGGGTTTATATTTTTTTTTAAAAAATAAATCAGTAAGATTCGGCCGAACATTCTGACACATGCTCTTTTAATAAGACTCAATGGTTAAACAGTTATGAACATACTGGGTTACTTGCAGAAACTGGGTAAGGCACTGATGCTGCCTATCGCAGTGCTTCCTGTTGCAGCCTTGCTGCTTCGCCTGGGCCAGCCGGATCTGCTGGACATACCTTTCATGGCGGAAGCCGGTGGTGCCATTTTCGGTAACCTGGCACTGCTGTTTGCTATGGGGATTGCGGTAGGCTTGTCTGTGGATTCCGCCGGTGCGGCTGCCATTGCCGGGGCCGTTGGCTACTTCGTTCTGAAGGCCACTACGGGCACCATCAATGCTGATATCGACATGTCCTTCTTCGGGGGGATTATCAGTGGTATTGTTGCCGGCCACGCTTACAACCGCTTCCACGCAGTAGCTCTTCCAGCCTATCTTGGCTTCTTTGGTGGCAAGCGACTGGTGCCGATTATGACCGGCCTGATGATGCTGTTGATTGGCTGGGCCTGTGGTCACATCTGGCCAGCCATCCAGAATGGCATTGATGCCTTCGGTCACGGGGTTGCCGAGTCCGGTGCCATTGGCCAGTTCGTTTATGGCACTCTGAACCGTGGCCTGATTCCTTTTGGCCTGCACCATGTACTGAATTCTTATTTCTGGTTTGGGCTGGGTGAATTCACCAATTCCGCCGGTGAGCTGGTGACCGGTGACCTGAACCGTTTCTTTGCCGGTGACCCTGGTGCAGGCGTGTTCATGACCGGTTTCTTCCCGGTAATGATGTTTGGTCTGCCGGCTGCTGCCCTGGCTATGTACCTCACTGCTAAAAAAGACCGTCGCGCCCAGGTTGGTGGTGTGCTGTTCTCCGTTGCGCTGACCGCTTTCCTGACCGGTATTACCGAGCCTCTGGAATTCATGTTCATGTTTATGGCGCCGGCGCTTTATGCGGCACATGCCGTATTGACCGGGCTGTCTCTGGTGGTCACCAACTCCATGGGGGTTCTCAGTGGATTTGGTTTCTCTGCAGGTCTCTTTGATATGGTCCTGAACTGGGGACTGGCCACTAATCCATGGACTCTGGTCATCATTGGTCTGGTGTTTGGCGCCATCTACTTCTGTGTATTCTACTTCGGTATCAAGCTGTTTAACCTGAAGACCCCCGGTCGTGAAGACGATGAGAGTGGCGCTGCTTCAGAGGCGGTGAAGGGCAGTACTGGCTCTTCTAGGGATAACGCTTATAAAGCACGCCAGTTTGCCAAAGCGGTGGGTGGTCTGGGTAACCTGACGAATATTGACGCCTGTATTACCCGTCTGCGACTGTCCCTGAAAGACACCAGCGTGGCTGATGAAGCGGTTATGAAGGGGCTGGGTGCCAGCGGTATGATCCGCGTCGGTGAGCAAAACCTGCAAATTATTCTTGGCCCTCAGGCCGAAATCATTGCTGGTGAAATGAAAAAGATTGCGGCTACTGAAGACCTGAGTAACATCGAGGTTTCCGGGCTTTCTGAGCAGGCACCGGAAGTGAGCGCCAAGCCGATCGTTGATAACGCCCTGTTTGCCCGTCAGTGCCTTAAAGTGCTGGGCGGACACCAGAATCTGACGGATATTGATGCCTGCATCACCCGTCTGCGCCTGACGCTGAGAGATGCATCGGGTGTCAGTGATGCCCGCATCAAGGCCCTGGGTGCATCTGCAGTGGTTCGCATTGGCGAAAAAAACCTGCAGATTGTGGTCGGCCCCCAGGCGGAAGTCATTGCCGGTGAAATGAAAAACATTCCGGCGACAGAAGATCTTTCCAATGTTGAGGTTCCTGCATGACTTTCAAGCAAGAAGTCAAAAATCAGGGCAAGCCCTGCCAGCTGTCGTTGATTGCGCCTTTATCCGGAACTCTGCTTTCCATTGAGGAGTCTCCTGATCCGGTCTTTGCCGGGCGGCTGATTGGCGACGGTGTAGCCATTAACCCTTCTGACTCTGTCGTGCTGGCGCCCTGCGCCGGCACTGTCAGCCAGCTGCATGACTCTAAGCATGCGGTGGCGATCAAAACCGACGATGAGGTCGAAATACTGATCCACGTGGGTATCGATACGGTGATGCTGCGGGGTGAAGGCTTCGAAACCTGTGTCAAGATAGGCGACAGGGTCGAGGCAGGTCAGAAGCTGTTGAGCTTTGATGCAGAACGGGTGGGCTCTAAAGCGGCCAGTCTGCAGACGGCCGTAATGGTCACTACGGGAGAGACCGGGCATATCCTTAACCCGCGTGCCGAAGTAACGGCGGGTAAAGAGGCTGTCTATGTGATTGGTGGCGAGCCAGAAAAGGCGATGTCCACTGAAAGCAAATACAGTAGCCAGGACGCGGTTACCCTGACCGAAGAGATTGTTGTTAAGAACCCTCTGGGTCTTCACGCCCGACCTGCAGCCCAGTTGATCCAGATTGTCCGGCGCTTTTCCAGCGAAGTGACTGTGCTGAACAAGGACAACAGCAAGGAAAGCAAGGCCAACAGTCTGACTGCCCTGATGGGGCTGCAGACTACCCTGGGTTCGCGTCTGGAAGTCACCGTTCATGGTCCGGATGCTGAAGAAGCGCTGAAAGCCATTGTTGAAGGCTTTGCGGACGGACTGGGAGAAGAAGTCTCCGATGTAGCGGTATCTGCAGAAGAGACGTTTGAAGAAGAAGCACCGCTTCTGGGGCCTGTGGCTGGTGCCGATGGGCGTCTGCCCGGCGTAAAGGCCGCTCCAGGCATGGCCATTGGTGAGCTTTACCACCAGATTCGTGAGCTGCCCAGCTACCCGGAAGAGGGTGTGGGTGTCAGTGATGAGCTGGGGCAGCTGGACTACGGTATTGAACAGGCCAGCCAGGCTCTGAAGCAGCTGGTTGAGAAAATGGAGAGCGAAGGCGTCGGTGGTCACGCGGAAGTGTTCGTGGCTCATCAACAGCTGCTGGAAGATCCCGCCATTGGCGAGCGTGCACGACAGCTGATTGATTCCGGCAAAAGCGCTATCTGGGCCTGGCACCGCAGCTTCCTGGCGGAAGCCGATGAAATGCGCAAGCTGGATAACCCCATGCTGGCGGCTCGCGCGACGGATGTAGAAGACGTAGGTCTTCGAGTGCTTCGTCACCTGATGGGCATTGAGGGTGGCATGGATCAGCTGCCGGAAAACACCGTTCTCTGCCTGGATGACATTACGCCTTCCGAGGTGGTGACGCTGGATCGCAAGCGGGTGGTGGGAATCTGCACCATCGAAGGGGGAGCTACCTCCCACGCGGCGATTCTCGCAGGCTCTCTGGGCATTCCCTATCTGGTGAATGTGCCTGAGGATATCCGTCAATACGACAATGGTTCAGGCATCATTCTCAACGCCAACAAAGGCTTTATGAGGATGAACCCTTCCGCTGATGACATCACCGAGTGTCAGAAGCAGCAGGAGCAGATGACGGCAGAGTCCAATGCCGCCCTGAAAGTAGCGGATCAGCCGGCGATCACCAAAGACGGTCACCGGGTGGAAATCGCCGCCAATATTGCCAACCTGGAAGACGCTGAAAAAGCGGTCAAGCTGGGGGCTGAAGCGGTGGGTCTGCTGCGTTCCGAATTCCTGTACATGGAGCGGGCCACAGAGCCGTCCATGGGAGAGCAGATCAAGGCTTACGAAGATATCCTTGGAGCCATGGGCAAAGAACGTCCTGTGATCATCCGGACTCTGGATGTGGGCGGTGACAAACCACTGGCTTACCTGCCTCTGCCCCGGGAAGAGAATCCGTTCCTGGGTGAGCGGGGTGTGCGGATTGGTATTAACCGTCCAGCCATGTTGCGCAAGCAGGTTCGTGCCATCCTGAAAGCGGCCCATGCCGGTCGTGCGCGGATCATGTTCCCCATGATCAGCTCTCTGGATGAGTTCAGGGCGGTGAAAAAGCTGGTACAGGAAGAACAGGAACTGGCGGGTGTGACCGTTGAGATCGGTATCATGATTGAGGTGCCTTCTGCAGCGATGCTGGCGGATCACTTTGCCAAAGAGGTGGACTTCTTCTCCATCGGCACCAACGACCTGACCCAGTACACCTTGGCCATTGACCGTGGTCACCCGAAACTGGCGGCCCGTGTGGACGGCCTGCACCCGGCGGTGCTGAGGCTGATTGACATGACCGTGAAAGCGGCGGACCGTGAAGGCAAGTGGACTGGTATCTGTGGCAGTCTGGCCAGTGATCCGGCGGCAGCACCGATTCTGGTAGGGCTGGGGGTTCAGGAGCTGTCCGTCAGCGTACCTGCACTGCCGGTACTGAAAGCCAGGGTTCGGGACTTGAGCTACGAGCAGTGTCAGAATCTGGCTCGTGAAGCTCTGTCCATGGACACCGCGGAAGGGGTTCGGAGCCTGACCGCCTGATCACTTAACGGTGTTCTTGTAAATTGTTCTTATAAACTGTTTATTACCCCGGATGCTTCGGCCTCCGGGGTTTTTTTATTCTTTACCCCTCCGGCAGCCAGTTGCTGTTCATGATCTGCTCAAAGGTACTGGATGCGTACTTTTTTGGGTAAGAACGGAAGCCGTAATGGTGCTTCTACGTCAAAAGATCGCGGATCAATGCCTGAAATCGGTGTTGCAGCTCCTGCTTAAACTCGTGTGCCAGACGGCCAGTATCCAATTCTTCAGATTTTAGTCTTTTAAAAGAAGGCGCTGCTGTTCAATCTGCAGGCAGCAGTCCTGTTTGTACAAGGTTTTCATGGTGGGTGCCTCAGTGTGGTTTTGTCATTATGGCGTTGGGTTCACGGGTTCATTGACTTGTGCGCTTTGTATGTTGACAAACGCCGGTAGAAAACAAACAGGCCTGGAAGGTCCGTATTGATGAGGTGATTGCCCACAACTTCAACCTGGATATCAAGAATTCCCCGTAGGCGAAACCGTCAGCCATGATTCCGACGACCTGCTGGCCCGCCATCAACAGCAGCGGCAGGAACCAGGAGGCCTGCTTGGCCGGTTGCAAGCTACGCTGGAAGATGCACTTATCCATGGCAGGTGAATCACAATCATGTCTGAACAGAATGCAGCCGGTGAAATCCGCATATTCTCCGGTGAAAATGGTGATATCCGGGTTCAGCTTAACGGTGAAACCGTCTGGCTGACCCAGCGACAAATGAGCCTGGTATTTGATACCACCCCTGAAAACATCCTGATGCACCTTAAAAACATCTTTAAAGAGGGAGAGCTGGAGGAAAAGGCAACTTCTAAGGATTTCTTAGTAGTTCAGCAGGAAGGCAAGCGACAGGTCCGGCGGAAGCTGAAACACTATGATCTGGACGCTATTATTTCCGTCGGTTACAGGGTCAACTCACGTCGTGCAGTCCAGTTTAGGCAGTGGGCCACAAGCATCCTGAAAGAGCACCTGACCCGTGGCTATACCATTAACCAGCAGCGGTTCGAGCAGAATGCCCGGGAGCTTGAAGCGGCTCTGAAGCTAGTGTGTAAAGCGGCAGCCACCCCGGAATTGCAGGCAGACACTGGTCGTGGGCTGGTGGAGATTATCAGCCGTTACACCCAGACCTTTCTCTGGCTGCAACGCTACGATGAAGGCAAGCTGAACGAACCCCACGGCCAGCCTGGCGGCACCCTGCCCACGGCACAGCAGGCCAGCAAAGACCTGGCGACCCTGAAGCAGCAGCTGATGGCAAAAGGTGAAGCCACCGACCTGTTTGCCCGCTCCCGTGGCGATGATCTGGGTGCTCTGCTGGGCAACCTGGACCAGACCGCCTTTGGTGAACCCGCCTACCCGACCATCGAAAGCAAGGCAGCGCACCTGTTGTACTTTGTGGTAAAGAACCATCCATTTACCGATGGCAATAAGCGCAGCGGGGCTTTTCTCTTTGTGGATTTTCTGCACAGAAATGGTCGCCTGTTCAATCAAACCGGCGAGCCGGTGATTAACGACATTGGGCTTTCTGCCCTGACACTGCTGGTGGCGGAGTCCAACCCCAAGCACAAAGAGACCCTGATCCGCCTGATTATGAATATGCTGGCTCCGGAAGCTGAACAATAGGTGCCTTGATTCCCCAAAACCTGTCGACTCTGGCGCTGGCGGTGCAGAACCCGGAGGGTGAACCGGCTGCATTGCTACTGGAGAGGATTGTGAGAGAGAGTTGATGGTGGTTATAGGGAAGAAAATCTCTAAACCAAAACCTTTACTCGCAATATCTGATGAAGAAAAGCTGTTTGCATTAGCTGATGGGCGCAAGTGGGTACTGCTTGACGGAATATTGCATATTTCATCAGGCAACGAACACACTGCTAAGAAGAAAGGTGAAGGTTCTATTTCCTGTTTATGGAGAAATGGCATTGCAGAATATCACAATCAGGCGAATATAAACGAAAGGATTCTTGTTATAGGTAGTGTTGTTATTTGTGGCAGATGGGCTATACATACTGGCTCCAACAAAAATAAAGCAGTCAGGCAATGGTCATGCAGTACATCATCTATCGTCGGGTCTCCACCCGAAAGCAGTGTGACTCAAGGGATATCCAGCTTTATCTTCAAATTTTCAGGTGCTTGGCTCGTTTATTGATGTGGAAAGCGGGACTGAGGATGGATGAGCCAACCTGACTCGGGCCATGGAGACGGTCAGAAAAACAGGGGCAACGTTGTTAGTATCCAAACTGGATCGGCTAAGCCGCAAGGTTTCATTTATTGCGTCCCTGCTTGATGACAAGCGACTCAGTTTGAAAGTAGCTTGCATGCCCAATGTGGATAAGTTTCAGCTCCATATCTATGCCGCACTGGCTGAACAGGAGCGGGATTTTATTTCAGCCAGAACCCGGGCAGCTTTGAAGGAAGCCAAAGCCCGCGGTGTGAAACTGGGTGGACTCAGGGATCGAACAGATCAGCGTAATCGTGTCGTCAGAGAGCAGGCTGACCAGCGTGCGGAGCGATCGGAACAAGTGGTGTCACCGATGGTGAAGGCTGGAAAAACCACCCGCCAGATTGCTGCAGCTCTGAATCAGGCAGGTGTTCTCACTATAAGAGGTTGCCTGTGGCAAAGCGGCCAGGTGTTACGACTGATCAAAAGGCTGGAAAAAAGGTAGGGGGGCAGTTACCCCGTATGCTGGACATAACTTCCCTGCCCGATTTTTGAGTATTGAGGGGTGGGTATGCGCTCAATTTAAGCTAACGGTTTGGTATTGATCAGCCACATAGTAAAGTATTCGAGCACCACTTTCTCTTGACCTGATTAACCTGGCATTAGCCTCAAGTTCCCATGACCGGCAGGATAAACATGAAAATAACCCAGACTGATTTTTTCGAAAGAATTGGAGCCCCACTATCAAACCAACAATGGAGCTGGGGAGGTGAATCTGCTGAAAAAGTAGTCTTGAAAGGCTGGCGGAAAGAAAGCAAGGTTCTTGATGGAAAAATGCATATTCCGGTGCTTGCAGAGGAAAAATATAAACTCAATGGTTATAAGTCCGCCGGTATAACAGAGCGCAAACGACATTTAGAATCTATTAGAAACGGAAAAAAAGGCTATATCGTTTTGTCATCCTCTAGCCAAGCCGGTGTTGGGCAATTTGGTAATATTGATATCAATACGCCAATCTTTATCATTTCGGATTTTATGGAAGATAGCGGTTGTTTATGGGCAATTTGTGGGCAGAAAACCACCTGGAAAGAGATCAAATCCATTCCGTAATAGGTCGTGGCTATACTTGGGAGGGTACTTTTTCGATAAACGGCCCTTCCCTTTCGGTGTAGTAGTTCAGACCTGATCTGACAGTCACCGATTTTTCAGAGGGTGTCTGTCAGGTCAAATTCAGGCTACAAATTTTTCCTTCCAGATCTCTTTGCCATCTATCAGAGTTTCCATTGGCGTTCTT